>JAZODZ010000206.1:0-13107 GCA_045597285.1 Myxococcota bacterium | reverse complement strand
CGAGGTTCGAGAGCGTGCCCTGGAACGCGAGGCCGATGGCGAGGCCGGCAGCCGCAAGAATGGCGGCAAACGAAGTCGTTTCAATACCAAAAATGCTAAGGCAGGCCAACACGACGATGACGACGATGGTGTAATAGGCCGCACTTCCGATGAACTTGGGAAGTGGCGAGCTGCCGTCATCTTTCATGCCCTTTGTCACGGCCTTGATGATGATCTTTTTGACAATTTTTGCAACGATGAAGCCGATGATGAGGACGAGAAGCGCCCCGACGACACTCAGGCTGTACTGCAGGATTTTCGTTGCCGTGTCATTGCCGCCACCGATTTTTTCAGCGATACTCTGAAAAAGACCCGCCGCCTCATTCGTCGTCGTTTCGACGACCTTATCGCCGGCAGCCGCGGCGTCTTGCGCGGTATTGACTTCCTGCGCCAGCAGACTCAATAAACCATTCAAATTGAGCATTTTTACCTCATAAATGAAGAGTTGACACCAGATCACCATAATCTGGAAAACCGTTTGCATTGTAAACTAAAACCACATTTAATTCAGTATTAAAAAAGCAACGCCAAATTGCAGCGCGATTCTTTGTTGCCGACTCGCCTGTTGACATACGCCGGCTGCGGCGTCGCCCAGCGGCCGACGCGCGTGGCTCGCCTCGTAAGAGACGTTCAATCGAACGTCTCTACCACGGCTCGCCATATTTATTTTGCTCGCCTATGCGCACAGCGCATACGGCTCGCGTTTCGGGCTATCGGCGTTACGCCGATACGCCCTCTTGCCGCCCGCTATGGCTACGCCATACGCGGGCGGCTCGTGTATGGTTGCGAAAATAGGCGCGTAATGATAGATTGTGACACAGGCATATTGGGAAGAGCCGATGGAATCGATATGAAGCTTAAAGATTATCTTAAAAAGCTGAAAAAAATAGAGTTTCGTATGCGTACGCGCAGCCACGAAGCGCTTGCCGGAACGTATCATTCTGCGTTCAAGGGCAGTGGTATGGCTTTTGACGAGTGCAAAGCATACGAAGAAGGCGATGACGTCCGTTACATCGACTGGAACGCAAGTGCTCGCCAAAACGGCGTGTTTGTCAAACAGTTCATCGAAGAACGTGAACTGAACGTATGCATCGTGCTGGACCTGTCGCCGTCCATGCAATTCGGTTCAGTCGGCATGAAGAAATCCGAAAAAGCCATCGAAGTCATGTCCACACTGGCATTCTCAGCGCTCCAAAACAACGACAAGGTTTGCCTTCTGCTCTTCAACGAACGCGGTATGCAGTACATCCCCCCGCTCAGAGGCAAAGCAAACACCGTCCGGTTAATCGTCGAGGCGATGAAATTCTCGCCTAAAGATGGGGCTAAAAACCTTGGCAAGGCGATTGAGAGCCTGATGAATATGCTGCGCCGCCGTTCACTGGTGTTCATCGTGAGCGACTTTTTATCCACGGGTTATGACATACAGCTCGGGCATTTGTCGCATCACCACGAGGTCATTCCAGTCGTCATCAATGACCCGATGGAATTCCAGATGCCGGACATGGGACTGACATTTCTCGAAGACGTGCGCACGCACGAAATGACGTTCGCCGATACCTCGCAGGCCGTCTTTGTGAAGGAATACCGGGCTCAAGCCGAAAAAACTGCGGAAAACCAAAAGCGTTTGTTCGACAGATTCGGCGTCACCCATGTCCACATCCAGACACAGGACGACATTCTAGTCCCCATCATGCGGGCTTTTGAAAGGAGATCGGCGCATGTTTAAGGGCAGAATCCAATTATACCTCTGCCTTGCGCTTCTTCTGACACTTTTGCATTCGTCCACGCTGTATGCAGAACCATCGCGTTGCAATGCGGCAATCACCACATTAAAGCCAGTGGCAAGCGAGGCGGATCCAATCATGCCAGTCGAATACGTTTATGACGTGACTTTCGACGAGCATTGTCAGTTGAGGCCGGTTCCCATATTAAGCGAGGTCATGGACTGCAAACGCCCACAGGTCGAATTAAAACCGGGAAGCCGCAATGGAAGCCTTAATGCGCACGCCACCGTCTCATGCGTCTTTCGGCGTCCGGGGCATTATTACCTTCCGCCTGTCAAGTTTGAACTGACAGCCCCGGACAATTCCGTTGAGACACTTCATCCAAACCTCCACTACCTCACAATTCCTTACCGCAAAGACTTCCACGATACAGATATCGACCTCGAGAACACACTCGTGCTTTTATCGTGGACTCAGCATTTACGCCAAATCTGGCGTATTTTGCTCGCCGTTATCGTCGGCATACTCTCCGTCACGACGCTGTATTTCAAACACCAGAAAAACAAAGCCCTCCCCGAAAAACACGCAAAAGCGCAAAGCCCCATAGAAGAATTCAAGGCAGGAATAAAGGCATTGCAATCAATGTCGCCCGTGTCCATGGATGATTACAAAGTCTTTCACGACAAACTGTCGCATGGCGTAAAAACATACATCAGCAGGCGTCTTGGCAGCGACGTTATGAGCCTCACGTCGATCCAGGTCTGCGATCAACTGAAGAAACTCGGCGTTTCATCCGAGCTTTGCCAGGACGCAAAACGGTTACTCCGATCCTCGGCATGTATCCGATTTGCCCAGTACGTACCCAAGTATTCCGACAATCTCGCCATTCTGAACGAGACAGTAGAACTGGTCGAAAAACTTGAGGCATTCGCCAAGGAAAAAGAAAAACTCCAGACAGTCACACCCGCCTCGCAGAATGCCGAAACAAAAAACGCACCAACGACAGACCTTTACAAACTGTTTCATCCAGATAAACCCAGCGATGATGAATCCAGAAACGTCTCCGAAGGTTCCCACGGTGACGAAACAGACAGACAGGAAGATAAGAACGAAGAACATCATTCAGAGGCAAAAGAACACGACGCAGACAAAACCGAATCAGAGAAATAAGAAAACAGCCACCAGAACATAGACAGGAGATCCCCGGAAACAGCCACAGAGGTTATCAGATACAGGCATAAAGGCATGGATTACTTTTTACTTCTTTTCAGACAAATACAGATAGACTCTTTCGAGTATCCGTGGGTATTGGCGCTTTTGTGTCTGCCAGTAGTCTATTTTGTCCTGGCCTATGTTTTACATCTGAGACTGTCCCCCAGAATCACAATTCCCCGTCTTCAGACTGCCTGTGATAAAGAAACTCCCAAGCCACGATTTTTTTACCGCGTCAATGCAAAACGCCTCATTCGATCCGGAAGATTTTTGGCATTCTGTAGTTCTGTCTTGTTTTTCATCATCGGGTTTGTCCTAATCACGATTGCACTGGCCCATCCCTATGGCGGTTCCGTGAACGAAAACCGTACGGAAGGCATCGACATCTATTTTTCTCTCGATATGTCGGCCTCCATGCGAGCGTATGATTATTCGGTCGATGACGTGGAAGCGAGTTATTTCCTGGATACGCCAAAGCCAAACCGCTTCGAGGTCGCCAAGACGACGATTTACGATTTCGTTCAATCGCGAAAAGAGCGGTGTTCCGAGCGGACACACGCGATTGCGAGATGCGACCGAATTGGAATCGTGCTATTCGGGCAAATCGCATTTGTCGACGTCCCCCTGACAAACGACTATGGAGCACTGTCGTCCCATATCGTAAAACGCCGGATTGACGATATCGATGCCACCCAGTCGGCAATCGGCGAAGGCATCATGAGCGCCGTGGCAAGCCTTCGGCATACGGACTCGAAATCGAAGAACATCATTCTGGTATCGGATGGCGACCGCAAAGGCGGCCGCATCAGCATGAACCAGGCAATCGCGGCAGCAAAAAAATACGGCGTCCGAATTTTCCCCATCCTGATCGGTTCGGGAAATACCGCCGTTTTAGCCGTCCACAATTACGACGGCGGCGTGACATTCCGCGAAGCACAATTTCCGATCAACTACGAACTCCTGGAGGAAATCGCAAACCAAACCGGTGGCAAAGCGTATCGTGCCTCGACCGATACGGATTTCCAGAACATGCTCAGTGATGTTCTGGAAAAACTTGAGCCCGATGTCTCTGTCGACATGCGAGGCGACAACCAAATCGATCTCTCGATTCATTTCGTCCTGTTAGCCCTTCTGTCATTCCTCTTATCCTTTATCGTCTACCACCTCGCCTGTCGACGCTACCCCTGAGCAGATCATGTTAATTCAACAATGGAACCACCCACAATTCATCTATCTGCTCATTTTCCTGATGTTTGCAGCGCTGTGCTTCATGTATGCCTATTTCTGGAAAAGGCTTCGAGCACTCACGATGAACCATCTGCTATCAAAACAGGCGACAGAATTGACAGCAGGCAGGGCAAAGCGCCACTTTCTGGCATTAGGCGCCGCGAGCTTTGCCGCGTCCTCCATCCTCGTTTTTTTACTCCCCCAATCGACACCGCTCGCCTCGTTTTCGATCGTCGTCGGCATCGACATCCTTCTCTGCATCTGGCTGAAAAAGCATATCGTTCGCCAGCTCCGTGAAGTCGAAAAGAACCTTGAGACAGAAAAAGCCAATATCAGAGCGTTTTCACGGCGCGATGAAACCGGATCGCCATACATCAGGCCAATCATCTACATGCTAATGCTTATTCTGATGACTCTGGCCATTATGGGGCCCGAGGGCGCAGAAAAGACGACGAAACTGCGGCGAACGCCACTTACAGTCACCATCCTGTTCGATTTGTCGCGTTCGATGGATGCGCGTGACATTACGCCATCGCGCCTCGTGGCCGCCCGAGACGAAGTCAACGAGCTCCTGGAACAGAGCATGGGCGACGAAATCGGGCTCGTATATTTCACCGACACAGCCGTCATTCAGTCCCCGCAAACCCTTGATGTCAAAAGCGTTCAGGCATTTTTGAACAGGGCAAAGACATCCGATTTGCCAATGCACGGAACCGATTTGACAAAGGGCCTCGAAACGGCACTCCGCACGTTCAATGATGACAATGATACCGCCTATGTCGAAAACGATCACGGCACGCGCAGGGTCGTACTCGTTACCGACGGTGAAACCCATACCGGCGATATCGACGTCCTCATTCAGAAATACGTCGACCGTCATATCCACGTCGACGTCATTGCCATTGGCACGGAAAAAGGTGCCGAAGTCCCGGACGAAAACGGAAAACCCATGCAATACGAGGGCAAACCGGTTATCAGCCAGCTTCAGGGCGATATACTCCGCAGCATTGCCGAGCAAACCGATGGCATTTTTGTCCGATACACGACGCCCGTGGAATCATCCCATGTACTCATCCATAATTGGGACACACTTCGAATCAGTTCCAAACCGAGAGGATTTGTATCTTCGCTGTACAGAACACAGCTCTACCCGTGGTTTTTATATCCCGCATATATTCTGCTCATCCTATTTTTCATTCACCCGTTTTTGATCAAACTTTGGAATAAATTAAAAGCAATCTATCGCCATTTACTCGCCAAACACGAAGACAAATTGTTTCATCAAACCCATGTCAATACTGACAATGAAGAATTGAAACTCGTCAAACACGATAACGGAGACTTATCATGAAATACAGAAGTCATTTTAACGATATCGTGCATCATAATCATTTTAGATATATAATATATATAATAATTATATTATTATCTTTGTGTGGATGTGGTGAATCTGAGAACATCGATTCCAAGATCAACGCCATGAAACAGGCGGTTGGTTCCAAAGATTTTCAAAAAGCTGAACAAATTCTGGATGAAGCGGAAACAGGGATATTTGCAAGTGATTTTCATGTACTGGAATACAACCGTGCAGTCATAAGAATATTGTCCGGGAAGTGTTCTGAAGCATCC
Source organism: Myxococcota bacterium (assembly GCA_045597285.1). Taxonomy (GTDB): domain Bacteria; phylum Myxococcota_A; class Bradymonadia; order UBA4248; family UBA4248; genus UBA4248. Next base: position 7,276 of record JAZODZ010000206.1, on the reverse strand, counting down.
GAACTTCTTGAAAATGTCTATAAAACCTACTCGGAACAGCACGCGATAGAACAGTCGGTATTGCGCGGCGACGCATCCGAGAACGCGTATTCCGAAAAAGAGAAACAGGAACGAGCTTTTTTGTCGCGAGTTCATCTTGCAATGGCACTGGCAGATCTGTGTCCGTCGCAACCTTCCATGCCCCATGACGATGCCTCTTACCGCGAAATCCTCGTCAACCTTTATACCGCACATACCCTGGGGCTGGATGTCCGAAGCCAGATAGAAACCGTAACACGATTGTGGATTCCCGACTGCTCGACATTCATTCCCGAAGCACAAAAAGCCGCCTCGAGCCATGAAAATGCCCTTGAGCTCGAAACGATAGACGCCCAGGATCTCGTCGTATGCCGGGAAGGCGTCTGGCTACGCTATCATCTGCGTGCTCACGAAGTTCTCACGCCGTCACTCGAACTCAAGCCATTGACGCGAACGGTCTGGCTTGACGATTCATCGCGCCTTCCATTTGCGCAGTTCCATGCGGATATTCACCTCGCTTCGGCCAATGGTACCGTTCAGAACCCGCCTGTTCTTTCTTACGCCCAACCGATTCCGACGACGATTCCCGATGCCGAAGCCTACGAAAGCATTGACATTGACCTTCCGGATTTCGTTCCAAAAGCCGACGGCGTCTACTACGTCCATTTGTACACGGTCGATAACGGCGAAGCGAATGTCTATGTGACGGGAACACGCCGTGTGGACTGCCGTTTTATCGACGATGAAGCCACCTGGACCTCAAATCTCAGGCAGAAAACAGTAAGGCTTCACGCCAACGATCATCTGGAGCGCCTGACCCTGTGCCCCACACGCCCGGACAAATTCTCGTTTACCCTCGAACCGGGACAGGAAGCGTTTGTCTCTATCCACGTTCTGAATGCTGAGGATGCAACGCCACACATACCGCAGCTGAACTTTACGGTTCTCGATGAAACAGAACGCGAACTGAATTACTTCGGGAAAACAACAGAAGAAGGAATGGAAACGGATATGGAAACGGAAGCCTGGTTCTTCCAGTACCGCGATTCGGTACCCGAAGAAATGCTCAAAGCAGGCTCGCCATTTTATGTCCTCGTAAAAAACGTCACGCCTCAATTGCACGAATATTCCCTTGAGATCGATAACAAACTCGAGCCCAAAGCCGCAGAATACATGATTCAGATGTCTGCCTCACAACCTTGCAGTGCAGAAGACAGGACGATGCCCCTAAAACTGAAAGATATCGAGAAGACGAAGGTCGTATCCCTGCCGCCATTCTGGACATGTCCGGGGCAAACGATATATTTTGCCCCCGAAACCGATATCGATATTCTCCGTACCAAGACAAACCTCGTATTCATGTCGAATCAGACGCTTTCCACAAGCGACGTCCAGCTCAGCTCGATCATGAAAGTTGAAAATGACGAACACGAGTATCCCGTTGAAACTGGCGAAAAAACTGATTCCTATCAAACCCCGGAACAGTTTGTCCTGTCCAGCGGCCTCAGCAAGCCGATGACGCGAAGCACCCTGATTAAAGAAAGCATCACAGACAAAACCGCCGGGTTTTCGCTTCTCTCTGTCACGCTCAGTGACGAGGATGACCAGAAAAAAGAAGACAGCAGCGATTCGAAAGACGACAAAAAAGACGATAAAAAGCAACAGCACGACAAGACCAAGAAACAGGACACTCCAAACAAATCTCCGGACAAGCCATCGGAATCCCCGGCAACCCCGCAGGGCGCAGGTACGGACACTTCTGGCGAAGAATCGCAACCAGATGAAAAGGCAGACGGCAACAAAGCGGCGAAATACGATCCGACACAAAACGATATCGATCACATCGACGCACTTCTGGACGATATCGAACGCGGGAATTTCTATGTCCCATTGTCGGGTAGCGAACATGAGCGCATCACGGATAAGGACTGGTAAAGCGGTATTGCTAAAGAGGCAGGAGGCAGGAGGTTGCAATGATGTAAATGCCTTGTTTTTAGTAAATTTCTCTGTTCTCTTGGGTTATAATGAGTTGAAAAAGACATCATTTCCGAGGGCAGGATGCTTGCCAAGTAGGATAAATAGTTGCGATTTATATGGGCCAAATGAGGGGCAAAGAATGACGACACTCAGCTGGAATGAAATCGAAGACAGAGCCGTGGGGTTCCGCAAAAACTGGGAAAAGCAAAGAGGCACCGAACGGCAACAGGCGCAGTCGTTTCTGCGAGATTTTTTGTCTGTATTTGGCGTTGAGAATCCGCTTGATAACGGTGGTGAATTTGAACACAAGTGTCCCAAAGAAGTGGGGGATGACGGCTATATCGATTATTTTTTGCCGAAAAAACTCATCGTCGAAATGAAAACGAAAGGCAAAGACCTCAACAAGGCTTTTGAGCAGGTCAAAGATTATGTATTTCATCTGCCAGCTGAGGAAATGCCCGAACTCGTTCTCGTGTGCGATTTTGACAGATTCGAGCTGTACCACCGCACGACAGCAGAACACGTTGGATTCCGTTTGAAAGATATTCGCAAGTATGTACGCCATTTTTCGAATATTGCGGGCTACGAGACACAACGCAATTATGACGAACAGCTCGAAGTCAATATCCAGGCTGCCATCAAAATGGCCAGAATCCACGATGCGCTCAAAGAATTTGGATACGAGGGCCACGAACTCGAGGTGTATCTCGTTCGTCTTTTGTTCTGCATGTTCGCCGAAGATACAGGCATTTTCCCACGTTTTTCGTTTATCAATTACAATCAGAATTCAAAACAAGACGGCGCAGATTTATCTTTGAGACTGCATCAGCTATTTGAAGTTTTAGATATGCCTCCCGAAAAGAGAGCAAAGCGTTCTCTGCTTTCGGCAGATTTACAGCAATTCGAATACGTCGACGGCGGATTGTTCCGGGAGCGTCTAGATACACCGGACTTCAACGAAAAAATGCGTCAAACACTTATCGATTGTTGTATCTTTGACTGGAGCAAGATATCGCCAGCCATCTTCGGATCGATGTTCCAGGGGATTATGGATCCTGAGCAACGACGCGAGATTGGGGCGCATTATACGAGCGAAGAGAATATACTAAAAGTTATCAATCCGCTGTTCATGGACGATTTGTGGGCGGAATTCGAGCGAGTAAAATCGACGCCGAGGAAGCTCGAAGCATTTCATGAAAAAATCGCCAATCTTCGCATTCTCGATCCAGCCTGTGGGTGCGGTAACTTTCTGATTACGACATATAAAGAATTACGGCGTCTCGAACTCGAAATCATCAAGATGAAATATCCGTCACGGCAGAGATTGCTGGATGTTTCGCCGTTGATAAAGGTCAGCATTGAGCAGTTCTATGGCATAGAAATTCTAGAGTTTCCGTGTGAAGTCGCCAGGACGGGGATGTGGCTCGTCGAGCATTTGATGAACCGTGAAGTCGGCGAGTGGTTCGGCAGGGCGTATGCGGATTTGCCGTTGAAACGGTCGGCGCATATCATACAAGGAAATGCGCTTAGATTAGATTGGACTCGCTTAAATGCTGGAGCTAAAGTCCCCCTCTCTAATGGAGAGGGGGATTTAGGGGGTGAGGCTTTTGATTATATCATCGGCAATCCGCCTTATGTGGGATATGGTTTTCAGAGAAAAGAAACAGAATTCGACGACCACAGCCAAAGTGAGGATATGCAATTGATTTATGTGGATGAAAAGGGCAAACCTTATCCATCTGCTGGTAAAATTGATTATGTAGCAGCCTGGTTCTATAAAGCAGCTGAAATGATGCAGGGAACGAACACAAAAGCAGCTTTTGTATCGACGAATTCTATCACACAAGGAGATCAAGTTGCTCCAGTATGGAAACCATTATTGGAACGCTTTAAGATTCATATTGATTTTGCATATCGTACATTTAAATGGTCAAATGAGGGCCGTGGCAAAGCTGCAGTGCACTGTGTTATTGTCGCATTTTCGTCGAGCAAATCGAATAAGGGCAAAGTGATTTATGACGAAAATGGAAAACATATTGTCGCAAAGATCAATCCTTATCTGGTCGAAGCAGATGATATTGTCATTGAACGTCGAAAGAAAAGTTTATGTCATCAGATTGAAATGGAAACAGGAAACAGACCGGCTGATGGCGGCCATTTAATTATTGAAGCTGAAGAATATGAATCTTTTATTCAAGCTGAACCAAATGCTAAAAAATATATTAAACGGCTAACAGGATCCGAAGAATATATTAACAATGAAATGAGATATTGTTTATGGTTAGTGAATGCAGACCCTACGGAACTAAGAAAAATGCCTGAGGTAATGAAAAGAATTGAGTTATGCCGACAAGATCGACTAAAAGGCGCTCCCGACAGACAAAAGCTTGCAAATACTCCTTCATTATTCCGAGAAACAAAGAATCCCAAACAATATATCATAATACCAGCTACATCCTCATTCCGTAGAAACTATATTCCAATCGGTTTTCTTAATGATTCTGTCATTCCAACGAATGCATCCACAATCATTCCCAATGCTACGCTCTATCACTTCGGCATTCTCACATCTTCTGTTCACATGGCATGGACAAGAGCTGTTTGCGGACGATTAAAGAGTGATTATCGCTATTCCAAAGATATCGTTTATAACAACTTCCCGTGGCCAGATTTGAGTGGGGATTGCGGAGTGGGAAGTGGAAAGAAAAAAGCCACAGAATCATTGGAAGATTATAAGAAACGTGTCGAAGCACGAATCAGCCTGTGTGCCGAAGAAGTATTGCATGCACGTGATGCGCATCCCAATAGCTCACTTGCGGATTTATATGATCCATTAACGATGCCTTCCGATTTGCTCAAAGCCCACAAAGCCCTCGACAAAGCCGTCATGGAACTCTATGGCTATAGCCCTGATATGAGCGAGCCTGAGATTGTGGCGAATCTGATGGTGAGGTATCAGAAGCTGGTGGATGAGGAGGCCAAGGTTTCGCCACGTCATTCAGAAACTCATTAGGTGGTGAATAGTTATGGGGGGGCTTTTTCCCGACCATTCAAAACACTCGCCCGTACCGGTTTAATCTGTTAAACTTGGGATGCGTGAATCGCATCACGATACAATAAGGGGCAAAGAATGACGACACTCAGCTGGAATGAAATCGAAGACAGAGCCGCCGGATTTAAGAAAAAATGGAGTAATGAAGACGGTCGGGAACGCCAACAGGCACAAAACTTTATTCGCGAGTTTTTGTCCTGTTTTGGCGTGGACGATCCCATGTCTGATGGAGGAGAATTCGAGCATACATGTCCCAAAGAAGTGGGGGATGACGGCTATATCGATTATTTTTTGCCGCAAAAGCTCATTATCGAGATGAAGTCGAAGGGCAAAGACCTCCACAAAGCATTCGAGCAAGTCAAAGATTATGTGTTTCACCTGCCAGCTGAAGAAATGCCCGAACTCGTTCTCGTGTGCGATTTTGACAGATTCGAACTTTACCACCGCACAACGGCAGAACACGTTGGATTTCGTCTAAAGGATATCCGCAAGTACATACGCCATTTTGCAAATATTGCGGGCTACGAGACACAACGCATCTATGATACACAGCTAGAAGTCAACATTCAGGCGGCAATCAAGATGGCCGCTATTCACGACGCACTCAAATCCAATGGGTATTCCGGCCATGAACTCGAAGTGTATCTCGTGCGCATTTTGTTTTGTATGTTTGCCGAAGACACAGGTATTTTCTCCAAGGACGCATTTTTAAACTACAACGAGAACTCCAAAGACGACGGAACCGATCTTTCGATGCGACTAAATCAGTTGTTTGAAGTTCTGGATATGCCCAACGAAATACGAAATCAACGCCCCCTGCTTTCGGCAGACCTGCGTCTGTTTTCTTATGTCGACGGCGGATTATTCAAAGAGCTGCTTCACACCGCGTATTTTAATAAGAAAACACGACAAACGCTTATCGACTGCTGTAAGTTTGACTGGTCAAAAATTTCTCCGGCCATATTCGGATCGATGTTCCAGGGCATTCTGGATCCCGATCAACGCCGTGAAATCGGGGCACACTATACGAGCGAAGAAAACATACTCAAAGTCATCAATCCGTTATTCATGGACGATTTGTGGGCAGAATTCGAGCGTGTGAAGACAACTCCAAAAAAGCTCGAGGCATTCCATGAAAGAATCGCCAGTCTGCGCATTCTCGATCCGGCTTGTGGATGCGGTAACTTCCTGATTACGACGTACAAAGAGCTGCGGCGTCTCGAACTCGAAATCATCAAGATGAAATATCCGTCTCGACAACGATTGCTGGATGTCTCGCCGTTGATCAAGGTCAGCATTGAGCAGTTCTATGGCATAGAAATTCTAGAGTTTCCGTGTGAAGTCGCCAGGACGGGGATGTGGCTCGTCGAGCATTTGATGAATCGTGAGGTCGGCGAGTGGTTCGGTCGAGCGTATGCGGATTTGCCACTAAAGAGAAGTGCACATATTTATTATGACAATGCTTTACGCCTGGATTGGAAAGACTTACTTAAAGATGATAAAGAATATTCGGAAGAATTGAAATTTGATTATATTATTGGTAATCCGCCGTATGTGGGCAAGAAGGAACAAAAAACCTACCAAAAAGATGATATGCTGTATGTATTTGGTTCCGATTGGAAAAATGTAGGAAATCTTGATTACGTGACAGCCTGGTATAAGAAAGCATTCGACTTAATGAAGCAATGGAATACGCTCCAAGCTGCATTTGTTTCAACGAATTCCATCACACAAGGCGAGCAGGTTGCCGACATTTGGAAACCACTTTTTAAGGAAGGAATGCAATTCAATTTTGCTTATAGAACATTTAAGTGGAGCAATGAAGGACGAGGCAAAGCCGCAGTTCATTGCGTCATCATTGGTTTTAGTCATAACAGCATTTTAACACAAAAGAAAATTTTTGAAAACAAATGGATAAATGTCAATAATATTAGTCCTTATTTAGTAGATTCAAACAATATCATCATTGAAGGACGAAAGAAACCTATTTGTGATGTTCCTGAAATTGTCACAGGTAATCAAGCCACAGATGGCGGTAATTTAGTTATATCAAAAGATGAGTATGATGAGTACATTAAAAATGAACCTGCAGCAAAGCAGTTTTTGTTAAAATTTTATAATGGACAAGGATTTATAAATGGTGATTATCAATATTGTTTATGGCTTGTGGATGCAAAGCCTTCGGATTTGGCCCGTATGCCGAAAACACTAAAAAGAATAGAAGCAGTT
>JAZODZ010000205.1:0-2924 GCA_045597285.1 Myxococcota bacterium | reverse complement strand
ATGCAAGCAGACCGTGGCCGAGCACATAGCGAGGCGCAAGCGAGCCGTATGCGCCGCAGGCACATAGGCGAGCGCACAGAATTTTGTAAAGACGTTCCGTAGAACGTCTCTCGCCGCGTATCGCAACGCGATAGCGGCGACACGCGCGGCGTATCGCGCAACGATAGCCGCGCCGGCGCGTATGCTTACGGCATAGCGCCGGACAAATCCGATCCCGTCCTACAGACTCAATTTCCGGCGCCAGACCTCGGCCATGTGGAGTTCGTCCGGATTATTCACGCCAATCACCTCGCCCGGATCTTCCGCAATAATCGCATTCACCGGCATATCTTCCTTGTTCGCAATCTCGACGATGTCCGTCAGATAAGACTCACCGGCGGCATTGTTGTTCGAAATCTGAGGAAGGGCCGTTTCCAAAAAGTTGCAAGGAATGCTGTAAACGCCGACGTTGATTTCCTTGATGGAAATCTGTTCCGGTGTGCAGTCCTTAAACTCGACAATGCTCGCCACCGTATTGTCCGCATTACGAATAATGCGCCCGTAAGTTGCGGGTTCATCGAGATTGACGGTCAGCATCAGCATCTGCTTCTGCGAGCGTTTAAGCATCATCTTCTTCAGTGTCGATGCCTGAATATTGGGCAGATCGCCGACCAGAATCACGACGTAACGCGCTTTCAGCTCACGGATTTTATCCATGGCTGCCATCACGGCATCGGCAGTGCCACGCGGCTCTTCCTGAAGCGCAAAATGGATATTCAGAGCGTGTCCATCACGGGACAAATGATTGCGGATATCTTCCCCATGAGGGCTGACGACGACGATGATATTCTCAATCCCGGACAGCTGGCACGCATCAAGCTGCCAGTCGATGATGGCCCTGTCGGATACCCTGTGAAGCGCCTTGCTCTGCACCGAATGCATGCGCTTGCCTTTTCCTCCCGCCAATATTACGGCTACAACATCTTTCATGAATTTCTTATCCTCTACTTTCCGTATGCGCTACCTGAAAGAGTGGTGAGGTCATGCCTCGTTCCTCGTTTTTGAACCGCCCCAAATGTTCGAGAGCCAATTTTTTGACCCTCGATCTGGCAGAATGTCATTATATCACGTTCAGTTTCAATATTTGAAGTTTTTGCCATGAACGACAAAATCTCTGTTTTCTGCCATTAAATGCCATGAATGGCCTGAGTAATCGCCTTCACGCGTGCGAGTTCAACCGGATTGCGCCAGTTTCCGTCGACCTTGATCGAGGTGCCGACGATCAGTCCGTCAGCTTTTTCAGCAAATTTCGCCGCATTCGACGCCGTAATTCCGGAACCGATGATGACGGGAAGCCCCGCCGGACGGACAGCAGCCACGTCTTCGATATGCGCTTCACATCCCGTCGACACGCCCGTCACGATCAAGGCATCGGCCCCGCAAAACGCAAACCCGTGCGCCAAATCCGTCAAACGTGCATCCGACGTAATCGCATGGCATGAATGTTTTTTCTGAACGTCGGCCCACACGCGCACGTTCGATCCGATGTGTTTTCGCATCCGCAGCACTTCTGCCGCTGACGCATTCATCATGCCTTCATCCGCGATATGTGCGTATGCAAATGCCTCTGCTCGAATAAACTGTGCGCCGCCGCACGTGGCAACGCCCATCGCCTCCTGATTCGCCCCCGCAAGCACCTGGACGCCAACCGGCAAATCAAATTCATGCACCACGCGATCGACCGCGATGGCCATCGCCGCCACGATCTCCGGCCCGACATGACCATTCAGATAAGGCAAATCTGCCATATTCTCCACCAGGAGCGCATCGCAACCGCCCTCGGAAAGCGTTTCCGCATCGCGCATTGCCGCGTCCAGAATCTCCGGCATCGACAGCGTATTGCCAGGCGTCCCGGGAAGGGCACGCAAATGAATCATGCCAATAAAGGCACATCCGCTTTTCTGATTCTCAAACAATTTCATTTCTATCGTCCTTTCTGATGATTTCGCCAATGATTCTGGCTTACGGTATCATGCTGTTGGCTGGCTGGAACGGTTCAAAGATCGATTCCGAGGCCATTTCGGATGATTCGAGATCCTCATGCCCGCAATTCATCGGCTTGCGAGGCACGAGCGGCGTCCCGTCCGGCGTGTACATGTCGGGGCGGTACCCGTACTCCTGGGGATTTTCAGGATTTGGAATGTAAAAAGACAGCGTGTCGCCATCGATCATCAGCTGAAGGCTATCGCGAGGCGGACAGCAAGGCTCAAACTCGAGCGATTTGCCCTGTTTTGCCAGACGCGCACGCCTGCTCGCCAGAACAGCCTGATCGCACTTGCGCCGATACATCTCTCGGATATAAAAGCTCATCGTCTTCTGAATCCAACCCTCGAGTTTTTCTTTGCTCCGATAGCTCGCGCCACGTCTGGGACTCGGAATGATCGCCATCAGATAAGCGCTTTCTTTCAGCGAAAGATCCGCGCTGCGTTTGCCAAAGTAATACTTCGCGGCTTCTTCGACGCCATAAATCTCCGGCCCAAACTCGATGATGTTGAAATAGAGTTCCATGATGCGCTTCTTGGGAATCCTTATGACAGACTCCATCAGCCAGGTGTACAGAACTTCCTGGAATTTGCGGGATATCGTCTTGCTGCGCTCGAAAAACAAATTCTTCACGAGCTGCATACTAATCGTCGAAGCACCGCGGGCAAATGCCTGACGGTTCAGATTGCGTTCGATTGCGGACTTCACCTGCATCGGGCTGAAGCCTTGATGCGAGAAAAACGACCCGTCCTCGGTCGTCGTGATGAGCTGCACCAACCACGGGTTCAAATCGTCGAACAGAACCCAGTCGCGATAGTTCGAACGGATATCTTCGGCCGTCACATTCGGCAGATACGTCATCATGCCATTGCGCTCGATGGGATAAATCGATGGCGGTATCG
>JAZODZ010000204.1:0-15099 GCA_045597285.1 Myxococcota bacterium | reverse complement strand
CTAAGGAAGGGACAATTGCTGTAAATGATGCAAATAATAGAAGCCCGTAGGGCTTCACGTTTAGTAGCCCCCGGTTGGCGCGTAAGCGCCTACCGGGGGATTAGGTCATTCAACCATAACCATCCCCGTAGGGGATTCCCCAAAACACATACAATAATACAAAATGTCCCTTCCTTAGATGGAGAGGGGGGAGAGTATTGTCATTAATTATGACCAGAACAATAGATTGCTATTCTCTATTTATAGAAATGCTATTATCAGCATAAGAATAATCTATAACGTAGTATTCGTTTTTAGTTAAGTCACACTTGCAATCATAATCTGGTGGTTCGGTTCCGGGACAGAAATGCACCTCTTTCAAAGCATCTTCAGCGCATTGGATGAGGTGTTCACGTAGCATTCCAATGCCGAATTTTCCTCGAAGTGCTTCGCATTTGTTAAGAGAAGCATCATTATGTACATATCCATCTGAACGAATCGAAATAACGATATGAACGTGACATGCTTTTAATATATCAAAAGCTTCATCGGATACTTTTTCTTTTTCAAAACACGATCTAATTTTATCTTTATAAGGATTATAATATCCGAGTAGTGCAGGCGTGTTGTCGATGATGCGGAACCCGTCTTGAGTGGGTAAAGGTATGCCGTTATGGTGTACAGCGCCTTTGCAGATGCATTGATTATCTTTTGGCTGGGCGTCTATCGGACAGGTGCACGTGCCGTTACTATTTCGGGTACAGGGAATTATTCTTGTCTTGGGGGCAGTTCTCTCGTCTGTATTGTTATTCTGTGTAGTCGTATCGTCTATATTGTTATTCTGTGTAATTGTCTCGTCTGTATTGTTATTCTGTGTAGTCGTCTCGTTGGTATTGGTATTGGCATTCTGTGAATGACAGCCCGAAAGAGCAACAATGCATAATGTCAAAGCTGCACCTATCTTTTTGAACTGGTTTTTAATCATGAAATCGGATGTTATTCGCTCAAATGATGTCGTTATTAACATTATCAATTCTCCATTCTAATTTGCATATTCACTGAGATATTCGCGGCCTCCGGCAACGCCGGGGGTAAACTGGGAAACCCCGACGGGGTTAAAAATAAGTGTGGATGCTTTCGATCCCCCGGTAGGCACTACGCGCCAACCGGGGGCTACTAAACGTGAAGCCCTAACGGGCTTCTATTATTTGCACCATTGATAGCATTTGTCCCTTCCTCAGCCATTGGCGCCATTGGAGAGGGGGGCAATAATTATGGACGGAGCCTGTTTATATTCCTTATCCGATGTTTCGGAACTCGAGCTCTTCTTTGAGTTGGCGAGCCATGAGTTCGTGGACGACGTCCTCGGGGGATTTGGCTTCGTAAATGCCTTCGTAGACTTTTTGGACGATGGGCATATCGACATCGAATTTTCTGGCCAGTGCGTAGGCACTTCGGGCGGTTTTGACGCCTTCCGCGACGGTTACACGGGAACGTTGTATGTCATCAAAAGACTCGCCTTTGCCTAGTCTGAAGCCGAGATCGCGGTTTCTGGAAAGCTCGCCATAGCACGTGAGCACGAGATCGCCCAGCCCCGATAAACCGGAAAGCGTGAGCGCCTCGCCGCCGAGTTTGACGCATAACCGCGTCATTTCGGCAAGCCCTCGCGTGACGATGGCGGCGGCGGCATTGTGGCCAATATCGAGACCGGCAACGGCTCCGGCGGCGATGGCGATGACGTTTTTGAGCGATCCGCCGAGCTCGACGCCAAGCACGTCGTGTGTCGTATATGCCCGAAAATTCTCGTTGCTCACGAGGACTTGTAGATCGTGACATAGATTCGCGTTGTAACCGGCAAGGCTGACCGAGGTCGCTCGTCCATGTGCCACATCAAGCGCAAATGACGGCCCCGACAGGTACGTCGATTGGTAATGCGTCCACTCGCCAAGCGTGGATTCAATGACGTTGCTCATCGGCATGAGAGTTTCGTTTTCGATGCCTTTTGTGGCGCACATCATGACGACATCCTTGCTCAGATACGGGGCTAGCTGGGAAAGAACTGTCCGCAGGACGTGGCTGGGGACGACGATGACGATGAGCGTGAGGCCGTCGGCGAATGCCTGGAGATCGTTCGTGGCGGTCAGATTGCGAGGAAGCTCGATGCCCGGTAAGAAACGCGAATTGATGTGATTGATGTTGATTTCGTCTGCGATTTCTTTCTCATAGGCCCAGATGCGGGCATGATCGTATTTGGAGCAGAAATGGCGAGCGAGCGCTGTTCCCCAGGCTCCGGCACCGAGAATGCCTATTTCATCGAAATAATTGCGCATGAAATAATCCTCCGTGTTGTGGGTAAAAAATAAAAAAAAAGCAAAGGCTGTATGCACCGCAGGGGCATAGGCCTTTGCCGCGAGCCGTATGCCGCAAGGCATAGGCGCGCTCAAAACAAATCATTATTTCTTTACAGCGGCGGCTTGTTTGGCAGCAGGAGCGTTCGCTGCCGGTGCATTTGCTGCTGTGGGGGCATTGGCTGCGGGAGCTTTTGCGGCCGGAGCCTGTGCGTTTGATGCTGGCGCTTTTGCGGCCTGTGCGTTTGCAGCCGGAGCATTAGCTACCGGAGCCTGTGCATTAGCGGCGGGTGCCTGTGCGTTAGCGGCCGGAGCCTGTGCGTTTGCAGCCGGAGCGGCGGGGGCATTTTTCGCAGCCGCTTCATTGGCCAGGACGAGAAGGCGTTTTTCGAGAAGAGCACTCGTAAAGTTTGCGAGTTCGCCCATCGTGGAAACCTGCATACCCCAGTCTTTAATATCTGTTTTGTCACCAGCAAAGCTGGCGAGCAGTTTGACATCATCCACCTTGTCGTTGACTTCGCCGAGCGTGGAGAGGCACGCCATGGAGAGCATACGCGTCGTCGTCGTACCTTTCGAGAGAAGCTCGCGGAAAACTTCCAAAGGCACCTGGTTGTTCAAATCCTGCGGGAGATGGGCGCAATAGACACGCAGCGAGTTCCAGAACGTCATCGAAGGCGTGGAAACGAACGTGGGATGATCTTCCGGGATTTTGAGCGCTTCGTATTGAGACGGGAGCGCCTGGACGAGAGAGGCGACACCGGCGCGGCCCTTGTCGATCGTGAGCAATTCGAGACAATCCCAACGGAGATAGCCCGTGCGGTCGGTCTGAAGAAGCGTCGTGCAGACTTCGGAACCGGCTTTTTTCTGGACGTTGCGATAGTACGTCGCGATCATGACGTCCTTGTAATAATTGAGCGTTTCGTTTTTGTATTGCGGATCCGTGACGATTCTTTTGGCCATCGGGAGCAGCAATTCGGACGTGTTGGACGCGAACGGAAGGACATAAGCACGCGGCATATTCGGATATTTGGCCTCGATCCGTTTGAGGAACATTTTGGCCACCATATCGTTTGAACCCTGAATTTTGAGGGCCTCGAGGCTGTTCAGCGTGTTCGAGAGTATTGCAGTCAACTTGTCGCTTGGGCGGTTGTTGACCTTGTATTTCTTGTGTTTTGCGGCGAGTTCTTTCTCTTTTTCGATTTCTTTGGCGAGCGCGTCTTCGAACTTGTCGAGAATTTTCTCGATGGCGTGTTCGTAGATGGGCAAGGAGTCACTGCCGAGGACTTCGCGGAAGAGGCGTTCCTGTTCGACGCGGCCGGCTTTGTTCATGTCGAGGAAAAAGTTGTCGCTGTCGAGCCATCTTCGGACGAAAGAAGTGAGGCCTTCGCGGTTTTCGTCGTTGAGATCGAGTTTGAGGAGATAATAGGCGGCATCCTTGACTTTCGTCTCGTATTCGGGACGAGTTTCGAGGAGCTTGTTCATGCGCTCGATAACGCCGGCCACGATTCGGTTCATTTCGTCGTTTTGCAACGGTTCGCCGAGCGCTTTGGGCAGATCAATGCAATCGCCGCGTTCCGTCAGAACCATCACAGCTTCAATTTTTGAATCGAGCCCAAAGCGTTCATTTTGAATGAACTCCTGCATTTTGACCGGGCAGCGTTTGTCATGCATCCATTCGCGTACCTGTTCAGGCGATTTCGTGCAGGCAGAAAGGGTCATCGTGATAAAAAGAAGGCACATGCACAGAATTGTGCGGGTGAATGTCAGTTTATTCATTGTTTGAGCCTGATAATTCCTCAGAAATTTCATAAAATCGGACAGTTTCTAGTGTCCGAAAATAGTTCTATATCGCATATTCTCGTAAGAATTGGCAAAAAATAAATCATTGCAGGCGGAAAATTAGGGTAATTGTGTAGCTATTCAGACACTCATGGTGTTTCTTAATTCCGTAATCCTATCGAAATGAGGCAGGAGGCAGGAGGCAGGAGAACGCCATGATATGATGCCTTGTTTTTCAGTCAATTCCTCTGTCCTCTTGAGGTTAAATGCACTGAGAAAGACAGCATTTCTGCGGGCGAGACGCCCGCGTTCCCAGGGATGGCTCAGGTCCCCCTCTCTACTGGAGAGGGGGATTTATGGGGTGAGGCTTTTTACGCCTTTGAATCGGTGGTTCCGGACTCGGGTTCGTGTTCTTCAGCATTCTCGGCAGATGCGGCTTTTTCGGAGCCCTTGGGCGTGTAAAGCACGTTCTTGGGGAGATTGTTGAGATCGAGTTTGCACCGTTTCTTGAAGACGAAATTGTAGACGTCTTTGTAATGATCGACGAAGAAGAATGTGAGTTCTTCGCGAATAAACGGTGCGAGTTCGTCGACATCGCGGCGGTTTTTAGAGCACATGACGAGTGTGCGGGCACCGGCGCGTTTTGCGGCAATGACTTTCTCCTTAATACCGCCGACGGGCAGCACGTTGCCAGTGAGCGTGATTTCGCCGGTCATGGCCAGACGTTCCGGAATGGGCTGTCCAAGCAGGAGGGAGAGAAGGCTTGTCGTAATCGTGATACCGGCACTGGGGCCGTCTTTGGGCGTCGCACCTGCGGGGAAATGCACGTGGAAATCGGTTTTTTGGAACATCTCGTCGTTGACGTCGAGTGCATCCATATTCGCCCGGATAAAGCTGAACGCGATCTGGACCGATTCGCTCATGACTTCGCCGAGTTGTCCGGTCAGTTTGAGTTGTCCGACGCCTGGCATTTTGGTCGTTTCGATGAACAGAATTTCGCCGCCGCACTGGGTCCAGGCCAGGCCAACCGCGACACCGGGGAGCAGTTTGCGGCTGATGACTTCATCCGTGTATATCGGCGAACCGAGAAAATCCGAGACGTTGTCTGTCGTGATCTTTGCAATCGGTTCTTCGCCTGTGGCAATGCGTTTCGCGTTTTTGCGGCAAACCTTTGCGATCTGGCGTTCGAGATCGCGGACACCGGCCTCACGCGTGTAACTGCGGATGATTTTTTTCAGTCCTGTCGGCGTGAACTGCATGGCATCTTTCGTCATGCCGTGTTCGGCGATTTCTTTCGGAACGATATGTCGTCTGGCAATCTGGAACTTTTCTTCATCGATATAGCCCGAGAGCTCGATGATTTCCATGCGGTCGAGCAGCGGCCTGGGAATCGTCGAGGCATCGTTCGCCGTCGCGATGAACATGACATCCGAGAGGTCAAAGCACACGTCGAGATAATGGTCGTTGAACGCATTGTTCTGCGACGGATCGAGCACTTCGAGCATGGCGCTTGAAGGATCGCCGTGCCAGTCGTTGCCGAGCTTGTCGATTTCATCGAGGACAAAGACGGGATTGCGGACGCCGACGCGCTTAATGCCCTGGATAATCTTGCCGGGCATGGCACCGACATAAGTCCGTCTGTGGCCGCGGATTTCTGCTTCATCCTTGAGGCCGCCGAGCGAGAATCCGAAAAATTTGCGGTTCAGGGCGCGGTTGATGGAACGAGCGAGACTTGTTTTGCCGACGCCCGGAGGGCCGAGGAAACAAATGATCTGACCCTGATGATCCGGTTTGAGCTTGCGAACCGCGAGAAATTCCAGAATGCGCTGCTTGATGTCGTCGAGTCCAAAGTGATCTTGGTTGAGCACTTTTTCGGCATATTTCAAATCGAGGATGTCCTCGGTTTTCTTCGTCCAGGGCAGGTTGCACAGCCAGTCGAGATATGTTCGGATGACGTTCGTCTCACTCGATTCCGGGGTGAGGACGGAGAGGCGGCTGATTTCTTCATTGGCGCGAGCCGCGGCTTCTTCCGACATACCCGATGTCTTGATCAGTTCCTTGTAATTCTGAACGGCGAGCGCGATTTCGTCCTTTTCTTCGCCGAGTTCCTTGCGGATGGCGCGGAGTTGCTCGCGCAGGAAGAATTCCTTTTGGCTGGCTTCGATGCGTTCGTGAATCGTGTCGTGGATCTTTTGTCCCAGTGCCGCGAGATCGAGTTCCTTGACGAGAATCTCATACACGATTTCGACACGTTTGCGGACGTTGAGCTGTTCCAGTATTTCCTGGCGTTTGGCATTCGGGACATCGCAGTGCGCCGCGATCATATCGGCGAGCCGACCGGGTTTGTCCATCGAAAGCATCGCCGAAAGCAGGTCTCTCGGTATCGATGACTGTTCCATTGCAGCCAGTTTGTTCAGGGCATTCTGCATATTTCTCGAATACGCTTTCATCTCATCGCTGTCTTCTTCGATGTCTTCGAGGTATTCGACTTCCGCAATCAGACGGTCGCTTTTGAGGAAAGACTGAACTTTCATACGGCTGACGCAGTGCACAATCATCGTGTAGGAACCATTGGGCATACGCGCCATTCGCATGACGTGCCCGACACAGCCGACTTTGGACAGCTTTTCCGCCGTCAATTCTGTTGGATCATCTCCCTCGCCCCATAAAAAACCGAGGTAATCGCTGTGCGTCTGGGCTTTTTTGACGTGCTCGAGCATGGGCCCGGGCGGAACTTCGATTGGCATCATGACGTCCGGGAAGATGACGTTTTCAGTCAGCGGAAAGATAAACAATTTTTCCGGGAGGTCATCCTGTACGACGTTTTTGACCTGTTCGAGGATATCGAGAATGTTGTCGCTCATCACAAGTTCTCCAGCAAAAAGTTAATCAGGCACGGTATTATGCCGGACGGCGTTGCTTATATCATCTTTTGGTATGAGTGGCGAGGCCTGGCTATGGCAAAGCCATACGCCAGGCCAGCGAGTCTATCGGCCGAAATCGTCCTGTCCTGAGTAAAATCGATCCATCTCAAGTTATGATGCCATTGTCCGAATGCATTGAACGGCCGATACGACTCGCTTTACGCTGATGTCGGCGAAAAATGGATGGTGCGATTAATCCGTTTCTTCCTCGTCATCATGAATGCCAAACTCAGCCATGATCTTTTTCAAATACTCGGGATCTTCGACAGACCTGCGAACGTCAGCATCCCGACCGTTTCTGAACAGAATCGTCAAGACATCGGTAACATCTTTTCTTCCTTCTTTTCTTCCTTCTAATTTAACGTGATTCTCGAAATCCTGAATGACGGCTAACATGGTTATCTCCTTCGCCTCTTAGCTCGAATGAATGCAAGCTCCTTGGCAGACGGAGCGAGTAGAAAAATGAAAATCAGTCCGTTTTATCTGATTCTTCCTCGTCATCTTTTTCCTCGTCATCGTTAAATCCAAACTCGGCCATGATCTGTTTCAAATACTCTGGGTCTTGAACAGCCCTGCGGACGTCATCATCCCGACCATCTCTGAACAAAATCGTAAAGACATTGGTAAGGCCTTTTCTTTCTTCTTTTCTTCCTTCTTTTCTTCCTTCCAATTTAACGTGATTCTCGAAATCCTGAATAACGGCTAACATAGTTATCTCCTTATGATGTGATTCTTTAATACCAAGGGCTTCGTAAGCGGGATTACCCGTATAGGCGCTCATCATGCGCATTAATTCCAGGACATGGTCGATGCGGCGAATAAGTTTGGGATCCTGCATTTTGAGATAGGGTTCGCCATAAATCCGAAGTTGTTTAAAGAACCAGGCAACGAGACGAAAATCGCTCTGAAATTTTTCGATTACTTCGTCTGGAAGCCAGGCAATTTCGATGAGATTGATGGGGATGTCTGGAATAAATGGTTTAAAACGCTCGGGGATATTCACAGCTTCGTACAATGATTTGGCTGTGTTCCAATGCGTCAGACCAAAATACAATACCAGAGTCAGCACGGGGTAGAACGGCTGCCTGATTTTCTGACTATTTTCAGCGGTAACAGCGCCATTGTCTGGAGCTTTCTTTTCGGTTGCATGACGTCCCCTCGGTTGATCTGGAATGATCTGAGCCTTATAGGACGCTCCGTTGTAACTATAAAGTCTGAGCGGCATCTGGAAATCCGGCGCAGCCTGGTTTTCCAGTCCAAACAGTGCAAAACGTATGTTCTGAGCTGTCCAGAATTTGGCCACATCTCGCTCCTGGCTATGCAACCCCTTTTCATCCGCCGCAATTTCGGACTTTGTATCGATGTCTACGAGTTCGTCTTCTTTTACAACACGCTCGCCATCAAACAACAGTACATTGATGATGTCTGCAAATACGTCGTTGTACTCTTCGAGCCGCCTTGTCGTCTTATCCTTTGTTCCCATACGCGCTCCAAAAGCAGTTCCCTCAAACAAGCAGGTTTTGCTTGCTGAGAGAACGCATGCCTCTTGGAAATATAGCGTTAAAAATGCGTCAAGGCGAGTCTTAATGCTGTATTTGCCGCCCAAAGGCGATCCTGGGATTACCCAACTTTAATTTCACCAATTTTGACGTGTTCTTTGGCTTTTTCGAGCCGCAGGCTCATCGTCTGTGATTTTTCGTTATCGCGTCCCCAGTCGGTGAAGACTGTGGCCGTGACGGTGACATTGCCAGTCAGTTTTTGCTGATGGGAAGCGAAGTAATTCGACATGATTTGATAGGTGCCGGGGATGGCCTTTAGATGGAGGTATTCTTCGGGGCCGTAACCGGTCGTGACATCGTTGCTGAGCATGGCGCCCGAGGCAGAACGATTGTTGGAATAATAGACTTCTTCGCCGCTCGGTTCGAGGACGTGGAGATCGATGTCGGTTTCGTCCGCATCCCACATGAGGACGATTCGGAGGTCGAGATCCATGAGTTTGCGATATTTTTCGTCGATTTCCGGGATGGTTGGCGAACCGTCTGGCCAGGTCTGACGGCTGCACCAATGGGCGAGTTCGTTGAACTCTTCGAGGGCGACAATCGCGGTATAGATGGCATCGCGACGGATGCGATGCGTGAATGCCGCGAGTTTGAACAGTTCCAGCGCTTCTTCGGCATCCTGCTTCGAGTGCGTCTGTTTGGCGCGGAGGGTCAGTGTCAAAGCCAAATCGCGTGCGGAGACTGCCTCATCGGCGCGTAATTTGGCGACTTTCCGAAGAATGACGACGGCGGTATCGAGTTCGCCGGCTTCGCGCAGACGCCATGCATAGACGCGCAGAAGCGCCACGTCGTCGATTTTCAGTTCCGAGAGGTTGGAAAGAATGCGGATGGCGATTTCTTTCATATTCTCTTTGAAGAAGAGACCGGCACAGTCGAGATAGAACGCGGGGCACGTCTTATACTGGCTTCGAATCTTGAGATATTCCGCATACATCTCATCGTTGTCGCCAAAGACCTTGCGGGCATTTTTAAGTTTTTCGAGATAGGGCGTTTTGGGATCCCATGCCTGAATCGTAATCGAACCGGAAGACGGGCGATTTGTGCTGGCCGAATTTGGACGTTCGTCGTTGCATTCTTCGCATGGCGCTTCACAGCACTCATCAACTTCACAACGGCATTCGCGGGTAACTTCTCCGCCTTCGTCATCATCCCAACTGAAGCTTTCGCGAGGTGACTCGTCCCGGACAGCGGCGCTTTGAGGCGCTTCTTGTTCTTCGAGGGCATTCCAGTCAAACCGTGCCTCAGCACGCGCGGGCATTGGCGCAGGAGCGCCCGCTGTAGGCCCTGACATGGATTGCATAGCTTGTACTGGTCTGGGCGCAGGGGCTGACATGTTTGCCATGGGGGCGGCCATGCCCATCATTGCAGCAGGCGCGGATTCTCGTAAACGCGGTCTTAATTCTCTTACTGGCGCACCGCCTGTTGCTCGCCTCATATTCGGTTGGGCATTGTCGTCAAAGATGCCGCTTCTCGGTTTGTTGATTTTGGGGATTGGCGATTCCCACCACCTTATGCGTGCATCCCACAGTCCGTTGAGTTGGCTTATCCAGTTTTGGGTATCGCTTGCGCGTCGGTTTTCTGCGGAGAGGCGGTTTTTGATCCAGGATTCGTGCAGGGATTCGAGGGAAGCGGGCGGCTCGATGTCGTATTTGATCCATTGGTCGAGCGTTTCAAAAACGATGAGGCTCGAAACCGGGCTGACGATCGAAAAATGTTTGCCGACGGCCAGCAATTCCTCGCGGTTGGCTTCGGCATTCGGCGACAGCTCGTTGATGCGTTTTGAGGCCCAGGCTGCGGCAATCGTGTTGCCGTTCCTGGCTTTGGATTTTTCGAGCACGATGGGGAAGCGCTGTCCGTCTGAGAGGACGATTTCGGCATGGGATTCGGCGGTTTTGAGGCGTCCGAGGACGGTGACACATCCGGTAGCGGGTGCACCAATGCCCTGGACATTGGCGATGCCGGCACCCTGTACACCTGAAACGACGGCCGGCGGATTGAGAATGTAATCGAGGACGTTTTGTGGCGAGTTCAGTTTGAGGTCGAGGACATGGCCGCCACAGATGCGGCGAAGCACGGCGATATCACGGGTGCTGCCGGAGGCCAGAGCCAAAGCATTTTCGCCGATTTCGGGCACTTCGCAAGTTACAGTGTCGATGCCGTCGCTAAAGAAGAGCGTCATGCCGTCGAATGATTTTGCGGCCTCGTCTTTAATCGAAGCGTAATCCGTACCGCCGTCGTAATGGATGGCGTCGAGTGTTTCGAGAAGGACATCGCGGGCGGAAATCGTCTGCACGGCCTCGGGCTTGTTGCTGAAGACGTGGAGCTCAAATTCGGCTTTTTCGGGCAGGGCTTCGATGATGCCGCGGGCCAGTTTGATGTCTTCGGCGTTGCGGCTGCCGGAGGCATCCCAGAAAATGCGCCATTTGGCCGGCATATCGCGGTGCGTGTCGGATGGCTTGGCAAAGACGCTGGCCGCAAAGTACGTATCGCCGTCGTTGTTTTCGAGGTTTGTCACGGTGCTGGGCGGCGTGGGGAGGACAATGCGGAGATGATCGTCGGGTTTGACGTCGGTTTCGTGGCATTCGACATGCCAGACCGTTTCGGCCTGTGTGAAATTGTGATTGCCGAGGCCGATAATCTGGGGGGCCTGAACATTGGGCACGTCGACGTCGATCAAGACATCGCGTTTGGCGAGTTTTTCGGATGGCATTGGCAGGAAAATCGAGGCTGTGCCGTTTGAATCGACAGTTAGCGGCATGACATACTCGATGCGAACGCGCCGCATTCCGTGCGCAAAAATCGGATAAATGCGGGTTCTGTATGCGTTGCCGCGGACTTGTTCGACGAGGCCTGGATCGACGCCGCGTTTGACTTCTTCTTCAAAGGCGATGCGTGCTTTTTCTTTTTCCACTACGGTTGCAGGTGTCATAACACCGTCGATATCGATGGCATAGCCGCAGACGACGCCGTCATCCGGCAGGGGGAACTCGAGTTCGCCTTCAAAAGTCCGTCCGTTGTCATTGCAGAGTGTAAATTCCGTTTCAACTCGGGCAAACAATCCGCGCACATGCGTTTTGAGCGAGTATTCGCCAATGCGAACGGGGGTTTCGTTGTTGCGAAGGTCGGGAACATTGAAACTGAAAATGGCAATCACGTCCATTGGATCTCCTTTTCCTGATTACGGCCTGTCGTGACGCAGGACTGTTCAATGAAATGTATCAAAAGCTGTGGACAGGAATTTGGTACAGACAGCGAGGTATTTTTATTGAATTGGAACGATTTGTCACGTGTTATTGTTGGGGGTTAGGCGTGAGCAATCATCGAAGCGTGCGCGTATGCAATAGCGCACGCCGGTCGGCGTATGCAATAGCCGACCGAGCTCGCCGTATGTCAATAGGCGAGCGAAAAACAAAGCGGCGTGTTTTTGCGAATCACTACCATTTTTCGCGCAATTCTGATAATAGCGAGCGATTTTGGGCGCATACCGCGCAACAGATAACCAAGGAACCGCAAGATGCCGCAGGAATTACAGAATTACGAACAGGTAGAACGCGTTCGACAGGCTGTTATTAAGCTGGGTGGGACAGTTACCATCGGCGATGTCATGTCCGCCACAGGGCTTGGCAATTACGAGGCAAAGGAAGCGCTGGACAATCTGATTCAGACGCACGAAGGGACGATGCGAATCAGCGAAAAAGGCGAGATTCAGTATGCGTTTTCGAAGGGATGCGTGCTTCGCGATCAGCGATCCTGGTGGCAGCGAAATAAGAAAGCGATCATGAAGGTGATAAAGGGCTTGTTCAAAGTCATTATCATGCTCGTTCTGGTCGTTTATTTCATTTTGTTCCTGCTGATTCTGATCGCTTTGATATTTAACAACAGAAACAGCAGCAGTCGAATCAATATCAGCGGATTCTGGTTTATTTTCTGGGGCACTGGCGATTCCAGCGGTTACAGTGCGAAAAAGGCACCGTTATATACGCGAGTTTATAACTTTGTTTTCGGGCCGGAAGAGGAAGAAATCGATCCGCTCGAGGCAAAGCAGAAATGCGGGCAGCTCATCCGTGCCAGAAATGGCGTGATAACTGTTGAAGACTGGATGATGATATCCGGGCAGACGCGTGAGCAATGTGAAAGCGATTTGGCCCGATTTACCGCAGAATTCGATGGCACGGTAGAAATTACCGATAATGGCACGCTCATCTATGTGTTTGAAGATATGATGAAATCGGCCAAACGGCAGCTCGCCGTGATTCCGCATAAGGCATGGCAGTGTCTTGAGACACCGCGTCCGCTTTCGGGAAACACGCCTGAAAACGGTGGCAATGGTGCCGTTATTGGCCTCAACTTGTTCAACCTCATCATGTCGTTCATCATCATGCATTACCTGACTTCGATCCTCGGATCCGGGGATCCTGAAAAGGTGAGGTTTACGATTGAAGAACAAGAACAGTTATCGAATTACGCGTTTTGGCTCGGCATTTTCCCGTTTATTTTCAGCAGCCTTATTTTTGCCGTGCCGCTCATCCGCCTTCCGTTCAACATTCGCGAAAACAAGCAGCGGCGCGAGCGTTCTGTGCGCAAGGCTGTGATTGGTGCCGTCTTTGATGGCAGAATTGACAAGACCGATCCCCGTTTGTTCAATAAAGAGCTTACGATTGAGCAGGTGAGGACAAAGGCCACGAATTATCTCATGAAGAGCTACCTTCCTGCAGCGACGGATGAAGAAACGCGGACAGCGATGAACGGTCTTATGTACGAAGTCAATGCCGAACTCGATTTCGAGACGCAGAATTATAAGTTCGATGTGATGGATGATCGCCTTGCTGATGCAGAGCAGGAACGCCGCAAACGCAATCTGGCCAATCAGGATGTGGGACGCGTCGTTTTCTCGACGGACAACAACGAACAGGAAAAAGTCGAGGAAGAAAACGCCCGGGCTGACATGGAAGATTTTGACAAGCTGCTGCACGGGAAGGGGGGATTTACGCCGGCGCGTGGGGCGAGTTACGATACCTCGTATTCCGGGGCGAATTCATCGGGAGCACGCGGATCACGCGGGAATTATTCTACGGGAAATGGGTATAGATAGAGAGGCGCACGTCTGTACGATATGACGCGATCATTTGACGAACATCTGAATAAAGTATTCGGGAACGAGCTGGATTGTTTTCTGAACCACGAGCCTGTTGGCGAGTATGTCCGCGTGAACACGCTGCGAGCGACGGCTGAGCAGGTCATGAAAGTGTTGGAATCACACGGGTTTGAAGTTGGGCGCGTGGCAGGTCTCGATGACGCGTTGCGGCTTTATTCGATGCCTTATGAACCGACGCAGTGCCTTCACCATTTTGCGGGATGGTATGTCAAACAGAGCCTGAGTTCGCAGTTGCCGGTGCGGTTTCTGGATGCGCAGCCGGGGCAAACCATCATCGATCTCTGTGCGGCGCCTGGTTCGAAGACGAGCCAGATTGCGACGGCGATGCGGAATCAGGGGTGTTTATATGCCAACGATCTGGCGGGCAAGCGCATGACGCCGCTCGCGGCCCGTCTCGATTCGATGGGCGTGACGCATGCCGTCCTTTACAACATGGCCGCCGAGCGGCTTCCCCACATTCTGCCGCCGATATTTGACCGCGTCCTCGCGGATGTTCCTTGTTCCGGGCTGGGGCACGTCGATACGCTCGACGAGAATCGCTATCGATATGAAACGGCCAAAAATCCGGAATCGCAGTACCGTGTGCAGTACAACATTCTCCTGACGGGGGCGCGGCTTTTGAAGGTCGGCGGTCGCATCGTTTATTCGACGTGTTCGCTGAATCCCGATGAAAACGAGTCTGTCGTGAGCGAGTTCGTGTCGAGATATCCGTTTAAGATTGTCGAGATACACGATATTCCGGCCATTCATTTCCGCCATGGGCAGACAGCTTATGACGGGCGAGCGTTTAATCCTGAGGTAGAGAAGACGCGCAAGGTGACGCCGTGGGAGAACCCGACGCAGGGATTTTTTGTGGCGGTGCTCGAAAAGACGGAAGAACTCAATCAATACCACGTCCACGTCGATCCCAAAGCGCCTCGGGTGGAGACACTCGATGTCAATCATCCGGATGTGGCGGCGGTGATCGAGAATATCCAACGGTATTACGGCATAGCGCCGGAATGCTTTAACCGTTATCGATTTATTTTCAGTGCACGTGCCATCTATTGCATCGATTCGCACTGGGATTCGATTATCGATGGCTATCAGCGTGCAGGCATCTGTCTCGCCAAACGCCGCGGGGGTATCTGGCGGCTCAGTCATTCGATGATTCAGACGTTGAGCGATCACATTACGAAGAATATCATCACGCTCGACGATGAAAAGATGGCGAAGTTCTGCGCCGAAGGCGATGTCGATGTGCCCGAGAGCTGGATCGAGTCGCCGTATCCGGTCGTTCGGTATGCGCCGATGGGATGTCTCGCGACGACGTACGATATGGGTGGCGGTCGGATCCATTGGAAGCGCTCGTGTGT
>JAZODZ010000203.1:0-3330 GCA_045597285.1 Myxococcota bacterium | reverse complement strand
ATCGGCATATCCCTTGCCCGCCGGTAGTTCGCTGATGATTGTATAACGCGTGTTGGCATAAAAATAAGCAAAACGAATCGCGCATTGCAGACAGGCTTCGTGATTATAACGCTGGCGGCTCATGAGTTGTTCGTGTGCCGCTGTCAGGGCTTCTGCGACTGCCTGACTGTCACCCTCAATTGTTTTGTCCAGTAATAATTTTGAATTATGTACAATTTCAATGGCTTTTGTATAGTCGGAATCATCTTCGATGGCATTGATCCATTCCGAGCGAATTTCATTGTTCGGAATATAACATTGTTTTGTAATGCTATCATAAGCCAGATAGCCAAGGTGAATGAGGTAGGCAAAAACAGCGTCTTTGGAATGGAAATCCGTCATGGTGTTCAGAAACTTATCCACATTCACATCGATATGCCCCCCAGCAATCATCGTTTTGACATCATCCTTGATGCCCTCAAAATTCATCGAAATATAAGTTCTGATTGAATCGTAAGAGCCCGTTTTAGTCCAGTAATCGCCATATTGTTTATCAGCCATCGCCTGAACGACGGATTTCGGATTATAGATATAATGTGTTTTGTTGTGGTAATCCAACTTATAGCCGTTGTACCATCGTTTGCAGGCCTCAAAATCCATGCCGTACTGCACACATAATGCTTGGGTTTCTTCCTCGGTAAAACCGACAAACTCAGTGAGCCGCTTGGAATCCGTCATGGTATATTCGGTAAATAGATTGAGTTTCGACTGGATTTTGTCGCGCACGACGGGCAGAATCCCCGTCAGGTAGACGAGCGCAAAAGCGGGAACGAGATTGATATTTTTGAACATGCCGTTCAAAAAAGCCAGATAGGGTTCAAGTATCGAAGCCTTGACCTGTTCGCGCACGAGCACGTCGTATTCATCCAGAAGCATTACAAACTGTTCGCCGGTTTCTTCATATACTTTCATGATGCAGTTATCAAGTGAATCTGAGTCATTGATACCACAGTCTGGGAAGATTTTCTTCATATCCCGACGCACGTTTGCCGTAAACAGCGGTACGATGTTCTCGTTGCGATTGGAGTTCGAGTAGCACGCATTCACGTCGATATGGATGACGTGAAATGCATTCAAATACGTTTCGAAGTCGGGGGCCTGTGCGATCTTGAGCTTCTCGAAAAGCGGCCGCGAATTCGCATTTTTGCTGTAATAGGCAGCGAGCATATTGGCTGCCATTGACTTGCCGAACCGGCGCGGCCGCGCGACACATACAAAGGCATCCTCAGTGTTCAGCAGCTGGTTCAACTCATGAATTATCAGCGATTTATCGACGTAAACCCTCGAATTGACTGCCCTTTGCAACAATGCCTCATTGGGATCGACATACAGCCCCATTATGCACCTCCGTAGCTTACTCGGCGGCCAAAAAATGGCCATCCTGTCATACCATAGCATATCTTGGGGCAATTGGGCGAGCGATTATGGCGCGGCTTATGCCGCGGCATATGGTACGTGCCTGCTCGCTTTGGAACGTGTCACGAAACGCGACTACAGCTTCAAGACAGCGGTGACTGCCTATGCGATTTGTTGCTGTCAGAAACAGTGCATCGTGGGGGCGGTCAAGGCTGGGTGAGGTTTTTGATGCGCTGATTTACAGGCCTAATGCACAAAAACGCGGAATCCGCAAAAATGTTTCGTGGAGAGACGCTCTCCGTGCCCGGGGGCGAACCGAGGACGACAGAGATGCTCGTGGCTCTGGACTGCCAACTGCTCAAAAATGCGGATTCTGCAAAAATGTCTTGCAGATTTCCGTTGCGTTCCGTCCGCAAAATAGGTAACCCTGTTGGATAAAAATGCGGAATCCGCATTTTTATCCAACAGGAGGTGTGAAATGCAGGAAATACGCAGGGATATCTATCTGAACAGACTCATCGACAAGAAGCACAATGGCCTCATCAAAGTCGTCACGGGGATACGTCGATGCGGCAAGTCGTATCTGCTCTTCCACCTGTTCCGGGAGCACTTGACTCGTGCGGGCATCCCCGAAGACCACGTCATCGAAATGGCTTTCGATTCCTATGAATACAAAAGGTATCGAGATCCCGATGTGCTCTATCCCTACCTGATGGAAAGGATTCGCGACGATGCCATGCATTATGTCATTCTGGACGAGATGCAGCTTTTGGAGGATTTTGAATCGGTACTGAACAGCCTGGTGCGCAAGAGAAATGTGGATGTCTATGTGACGGGGAGCAATGCAAAGTTTCTTTCGAAGGACATTATCACCGAATTCCGGGGACGCGGGGACGAGGTACGAATGTACCCGCTGACGTTTGCGGAATTCATGAGTGCATATTCTGGAACGCAACAGGACGGATGGAAGGAATATGTGTTGTACGGTGGACTTCCGCTCATTTTTGCGTTTTCGACGCCAGAGCAAAAATCCACTTTTTTGAAATCCCTGTTCGCGGAAACGTACATGTCGGATATCGTTGGGCGAAATCACATCCGCAACAAAGCGGAGCTGGAAGAGCTTCTGAACATCCTTTCGTCGGCAGTGGGTTCACTCACGAATCCGCGCAAGCTGTCCGCGACGTTCAAAAGCGTCAAGAACATGGCTATCACTCCGACGACAATCAAGCGGTATATCGACTTCCTGTGCGATTCCTTTCTGATTGACAATGCGCTTCGGTACGACATCAAGGGAAGGAAGTATATCGATACGCCATCCAAATACTATTTTACCGACCTAGGCCTGCGGAACGCCCGACTTAATTTCCGACAGGTGGAGGAAACCCATGTGATGGAAAACATCCTGTTCAACGAACTGAAGGTTCGTGGCTACAATGTCGATGTTGGCGTCGTGACCATGAATGAATGCGACAAGGACAAAAAGAATATCCGAAAACAGATCGAAATCGATTTCGTCTGCAACAAAGGACCAAAACGTTATTATATCCAGTCCGCCTTTGCACTTCCCGACGAAAAAAAGATCGCAACAGAACAGCGACCATTGCTCCATACCGGCGACGGGTTCAAAAAAATCATGGTCACCAAGGATGCGCTGATGCCGCTCTACAACGACTCGGGTATTCTCGTCATGAGCGTATTCGACTTTCTGCTCAACCCCGATAGTATGGAGTTATAAAGGGGGGGCGCGTGGGTCACGACTTTTGCTTCGGCTTTCCCCGTTTCATAATTTTCAATTTGCCAGTGAATATAAATGTCTTGAAGGAAGTTCTGAATTAAAAACAGCTTCAAGACAGCGGTGACCGGGGGGAGGGTTTGATGCGGGGCTAGCGCCCCATATAAAAAATCTCGCCATTTGGGGATGAGCGAGTTATGGTG
>JAZODZ010000202.1:0-2210 GCA_045597285.1 Myxococcota bacterium | reverse complement strand
CTCCAACTCCAACTCAAACTCAAACTTCCATGTCTCGATTGCATCCCATACTCTGGCTTCTCGTACTCTCGGCCAGCACCTATTGTTCCTGTTCACTCAAGCCGAACACCACCGACGAAAAACCGCCTGTCGAAACTCCGCCTAAAGCGGAAGACGTCATCTTGGCCGCCGAAAATATGCACCTCACCATAACGGATTACGATCAGTGCCTTGCAATCCTAAAGTTTGAAGGCTTTGATTTTTCGATCCGGGCATTGGCCAACCCGCGATTCCAGCGAGATGAGATACAGCGGTGCTATCAGATCGGGGTAATGCGGCAGTATGCGAAGAAAAATAACCTCGCAGCTTCGACGACTGAACGGCAACAAGCACTCCGCGCAGCGTATGAACGGTTTGGGGTTCAAAGCGAGTCTGCGCTTGCGCAGAAACTCAAAATGACGCCCGAAAGCCTGAACGCCGTCATCGACGACAGCCTTCTTGCGCCCGTGGTTCAAAAACACCTTGCCTCGACATTGGATGACAAAGCCATTAAAGAACGGTTCAATCGCGATTTCCGCGTGTTTTCCCTCGAGATGGGCGTCTTTGACAACACGCCGACGCAGGAAGAAGCCGATGCCTTTTTGAAGACGGATGAACAGACGTTTTCTGTGTATATTGGCGCCCATCAGGAAGTCCTCAAGACAAAGCCTTATGCGCAGTTCGTCCGCATGGCATATCCGCTTTCGGATGATGCAACGCACAAAGCCGCCGAAGAACTGCGCTTGACCGCGAGCGAGCAGGGGCTCGACAAGGCTTTGGAAAAATGCCAGGCAGAGGAATCGTGTTCTGTTGTCAATGGCAAAGATGACCTCTTTGATATCGAAAAAACAGAGGCCATTGCATGGGCATTCAAGGCGACCGCCGGTGCCGTGTCAGAACTCATCAAAACCGATAAAACCGAGGAAATATGGGTATTACAGGACACAAAACCTCCTCGACTGCGCGATGCCAAAGACCCACAGGTTCGCCGTGAAACCGCCGTCGAAGTCATGGCGATTCTTCAGCCGGCACCGCACCTCATCCAGCCCCTAAAAGCCGAAATCGAAGCCGAAAAGACTGCGTTCAAGACCATCGTGGAGAATCACCACGGCCAGTTCATCGAACTGAAAGACACGCCGTACATGGATTTGATCCATCGCCGTGAATTTCCTTCGGGAGTTCTCAAAGTCCTTGCCGACATGAAGCGAGAGGAAGTCATGTTGTTTTCTTCGCCGGTATTGTCCGACAAGAAAATGTATGTATTCCAGGTTTTGCAACTCAAAGAACCGTCTGAGAACGATTTCGCAACACAGAAAGAAAAGTGGATAGAAAAAGCGGCAGCCGATCCGTCTTTTGGTCTCGTCGATGAATGGATGCAGAAGACGATGCCTCGCATGTCCTCGATCAATATCCGTCCGATTAGCGAAAAATACGGAACTTTGCAGACGGACGGCAGCGTAAGATTCTAAAATTCACTCTGGCACCATATTGATATAGAAAACAGAAATAGCGCAAGACCTCGAAATCATTGCGCTGAACGCCAAAAGCCTCAAAATAGAAGCGATTTCCATGAAAAAAGCGACTTTCACATTCTGTTTAGCAGCTCTACTCCTCAACTCTGCGGCAGCATTTGCCCAAACAGCTGACAATACGCAGTGGGTTCTCGAACCCGGGCGCATGATAGGCGGGAGCAGTTCTTTTTCTGGTGCCAGGTTAATGGATCCCGTCATGCTCGATTTCGATGGGGACGGGATTGACGATTTGATCTTTGGTGCACCAGGCACGAATCCCGGCGGGGTTTCCTCGGCAGGCAGTATTTTCGTAATCTGCGGCAAAAAAGATCGCGATTTGACGGGGAAAATCGATTCCACCTCATGGGATGATTTCGATTACCGGTTCGATGGGCATTACCAGAACGGCATGCTCGGCATGAATCTGATGGTCGGTGATTTTAACGGCGACGGGCTGAAAGATCTCGCGGCGTCAGAACCCGGTGCCACTGGGACAGTCTATATTTTCTACGGCGGTAAACAGCGCGACAAAGGCATTTATGATATCCAGCATAACAATGCCTTTGATGTCTCGTTTACGACGACTGAACACGGTTCGTTGCTGGGGCTTTCGGGCTGTATTGGCGATTTTAACCGCGACGGCATAGACGATCTTGCCATGGCCTACATCACCCATAACAC
>JAZODZ010000201.1:0-10588 GCA_045597285.1 Myxococcota bacterium | reverse complement strand
TATGCCGAAAAAATGGGGCTCTGGCATGACACATGGCAAAAATTCGAGCGTCTTTTGCGTTCTGGCGATGTGCTTGCGGCCATCAAACAGCTTGCCCATGAAGGCGTCGAACCGGAAAAGATTTGCGATGCAGCCGGGCTTTTGGCGTCTGCGGGATATGGGCGCGAAGCGGCCGATTATCTTCGCGGCGAAATGAGTCGCGTGCCGGATGACCAAAAGGTTCTGGCCTCGGCCATTGCGTGGCTTCTCGGTGCACAGGAGTATTCTGACAACATTCGGGACAGCGCCAGTCTCGATGGTTTGACGGCATTGGAAAAAGCCGATCTTCTGACAAAAGAAAGCGTCACTCGATGGCTGAAATCGACACCAGGTTCAAGAATGGCGGCGGTTTTGGAAGTCATCATGGCGTATGCTTCGGCGAACCCGGCGCATCGAGATGCGATGATAGATGCGATCCATGCCGAGATCGGAAGCCGAAGCTCGAAGGTGTCGTATTACATTTCGGCGGCACAGGCGGCATCCGATGCGGGTCTACACGAAGCCGCCCGCGACTGGCTCTTGCAAGTAACTTCGATGCAGCCGGCTTCGGACTTTGTATGGCGATCCTTGTCGAAGGAACAGGCGATGCTGGGAATGGAGAGCGAAGCGTGGAAATCGCTCGAAGAAGGCGCTCGGTGCAGTTCGACACTCGATGATTACTGGCAGCGAGCGTGGACGATGCACCAGAAATCGGGTGTTCAGGTGCGCCGGAATATCAATGCCGCACGATTGGAACTCCAGCCGAGAAATTCTGAATTTTTGACCGAAGCCGTCGACATTGAACTCGAACTCGGACAAATCGAGCGAGCGGGTGAAATGAGCAAACTGGCTTATGAATCCGGGCGTCAGGGCGTCGTGATGGCGATTGTCGAGGCTTATGAAAGGGCGGATGCGCTGAGTTCATTGCCGGTGGAGATTTCGTCCGGTGCCGGCAGCAGTGCACTCGCGGCAAAGGCTCGCGTTCTGATGGCTCAGAGCGAGGATGAGGCGGCGGCTGTCAATTTTTCGGAATCCGCGATGCAGGCACCGTGGCCACCGAATGCGTATTCGGATGCCATCGACAGATATTTGGAAAAATCCCAATGGCTTCGCGTCGAACAGCTCACGGCACTCTGGCTGAAGAATTACCCCCACAGTGCCCCTGCATACGCCACAAGGGCAGTGCTTGCCATCGAACAGGGTAACGCGGAGAACGCATGGCAGGATTATTTGAAAGCCAGGGAGCTTTCTTTCAGCTCTGATACGTGGATTGGGCGAATCATTCGGAATGCGGCATTAAATGATCGACGCGAATTTGCCCGCAAAGTCTATGAATTTGAACAGAATCACGGTTCATTGAAATCCGAAATCTGGTTGAATGAAATACTGGATGCTTATCTCGATGACAAAAATCTCGGCAGTGACGGGAAAATTTCTCGGGAATTTGCTACACAAGGAATGCGTTTTATCGACGATGTGATACCCGGTTCCGCCATTGTGCTGATGAACAATCGGCAGCTGAGAGCCGAGTATGAACAACTGAAATCCCGGACAAAGGACGGCATTTGACCGTAAATATATGCACAGTTTATTAAGACAAATCATCACAGTACTTTTCGCCGGCCTATTTCTTTTTGCCATAAGCTATCCAACGGATTGTGCTTTTGCAGAGGAAGGCAAGTCAGGGGCTTCTGCCAATAAAAACACGAAAAGCGGCAAGAAGGGTTCTGCCTCGAAAGGCTCGAACAGCAAAAAGGCAGCGACGAAAAGCTCGTCTTCCAAATCATCCTCAAAGGGCAAGAGTTCGAAATCGAAGAAAAAGCCCAAGGATCGGATTGATCGCGCAGCCGAAGCTGCCTCCAATTCATCGAAACCGATATTTAGTGCGGAAGAGATCGAGCAATACAAGGCCATGCCTTACGAAACGTGGGAAAGCCCGCGTGAGGTTTCGGAACTTGGGCTTCCCATCGAACCCGGGTTTGCGCAGCCTTATCCCTACGGCAATCTGATGCGGCAGTACTGCTCGACGAACAGCAAACATCGCGGGCATGATATCGGGGCGATCGGTGAGAAAAATGGCGGTGTTGGAGACCCCATCAATGCGGTGACTCGATCCGTTGTGACGTTCATCGGAAAAACTGGCGAAAATGAAGCAGAATTCGGCAAACTCGACAAACGCGACGGTATGGCTGTCAGAACCGGCAGATCGTATCCACGCCAACTTTTAGTCCCTGGATATGGGCTTGTGTACCCGTTTTCGCTCAACTACGGCCGATGGCATAGCGGCCACGTCATCGTCACGAGGGTTTTGGACGGGCCTCTGAAAGACTATACGATTCGTTATATGCACCTTGGAGCCATTCGGCCGGATTTGAAAGTCGGTTCCATTGTCGAGGCAGGTGAACATATCGCGGTTATGGGCGGAACCTCGGTACTCGATTCATTTCCACATCTCCACCTCGACATGGAGAATCCTTCCGGTGCGAGAGCTAATGTCGCGCCCTATATCGGCATTCCCCATCCCGTGCAGAAGTGCGCCAGCGCACCGTTAGCCAAAGGTTCAGAGGCCGCACAGAGGGAAAATGGCGATCACAACGCAACTGAGTCCAAGAAGAAAACAAAGAAAACGACGAAATCGAGCAATTCCAAAAAAGCGAAAGCGCCTGCAAAGCCCAAACAGCGAAGCCGCAAGGCATATTCCCAGCTGATGGACAACTCGGAACCCGCGCAGTTGCGGATTCTCGAACGGCAGTCGGTCTAGGCGTCGTTCAATACCGCTAAATCAAAAGACATCACTTCCTGCTTCCAACGTGAGAAGCGTTTGTGCATGAGAGAATTTGGAATGAAAAACACGATAAAAGCCGCAGTATTATTTGCTGTGATGGGCATGATGGCCTGCGGATGCAATACGAAATCAGAGAATGGTAGCAAGCGTCCGGAACTCGTAGACACAAAGTCCGCCAATCAGGAAAGCGCAATGATTGCCGGAAACGGCGATTCGGGAACCGTCGTCGAGCCGCAGAAACGTTCACTTCGTCTGATGCAGTTTGCCTTAATCCTCCTTAACGCACGATATGTCGAACCGGAAAGGCTGAACTGGCGCAAAATGACGGTTTACGGCATTGATGCGCTCCAGAAAATGGTGCCGGAGGTCGTTGCCCGTTTCGACAGGCGTATCGATGACAATCCAACGACGCTGAATCTTCGCGTCGGCCTCGAATCCCGGTATTTCAATATCGGCAAAGTGGATTCTCTCGGCGATGCCTGGCAGATGAGCGAAGATGCCTATAATTTTATCTATCAGAATCTTGTGGATCCCAAGGATGCGGATGAACTCGAGTATGCGATGATTAACGGCATGTTCAGCACGCTCGATCCGCATACAAACCTTTTGCCGCCATATCTTTTTGAAGAAATGATGACGGGAAATGTCGGATTTGGCGGCTGCGGGTTTGTCGTCGGGGTACGCGATGACAACCTGACGGTCATTTCCCCGTTGGAAGGCGCACCAGCCTGGCGAGCTGGGATTAAGGCCGGCGATATCATCCTTCGAATTGATGACGAATCGACAGAAAATATGCCCCTTCAGGATGCCGTCGACAGAATGCGAGGCGATGTCGGCACTCAAGTTACGCTCTATGTCAAGCGCCGTGGCTGGACTGAAGCACAGCCTATCGTGATCACACGAGAGAAAATTCAGGTCAAAAGCGTCACATCCGAAGCCTTGAAAAAAGACAATGTCGGTTATATCAAGCTCAAGTCGTTTGATCAGTCGACTGGCGAGGAAGTGCGGCAACACCTGGCAGCATTGCATAAGGCTATGCCGAAGATGAAAGGGCTCGTCTTCGATCTCCGAAACAATTCGGGCGGGCTGTTGGAACAGTCGATTGCCGTTGCCGAGCAGTTCCTGAAAAAAGGCGATACCATCGTGAGCGTCGAAGGCGCGACAAAAGCCGATCGCAGCTCGACAAAAGCCCGCATCGAAGGCCCGGAACGCGACTATCCCATCGTCATACTTATCAACGAAGGAACAGCCTCGGCTTCCGAAATCGTGTCCGGTGCACTTCAGTTCCACGACAGAGCCGTGATCGTCGGGGAACGCAGCTTCGGCAAGGGCAGTGTCCAAATCCTCAAGGACAATCACGACGGAAGTGCCATCAAAATTACGTCGGCTCAATACCTGACTCCGGGTGACATCTCAATTCAAGGCGTCGGCATCGTGCCCGATATCCAGCTTCTGCCGACGTTCGTGTCGGAAAACGAGCCCGTCAGCCTGTATGAATCCCAGAAAATTCAACGTGAAGACGATCTCAACCAGTCCCTTCACAGCACCAAGACGATAAAACGGACTTCATCGCAGCTCCTTCACTATATCTTCAAAGAAGCCGAAGAAGATGAGAAAAAGGCGAAGGAACTCGGCATATCGAAGTACGATATCCGCACGACTGAAAATTATTATGAAGATGACGTGACGCGGTTCGCCATCAGCCTGCTAAAACAGGCCACGTCATCGAAAAAATCTGAAATTCTCAGCGGATCGACGAAGTTTTTTGATCAGCATAAAGCCAATTACGAAAAGGAACTGACCGAGGCTTTCGACAAACTCAAAGTCGACTGGAAACCGAGCCACGAAAAGACTTGCGAGAGCTTTGACTGGGGAGTTCGTCTCGGCGACACCGAAGCCAAAAATGGCGAAACGATGGTTTTCCCATCCGATGGCGAAGAAAAACAGCTCGTCATGTGGGTTAAAAATACCTGCGACACCGAGGAAATGTCCCAGCTTTTGGCAATCCTCGATTCCAACAATGTCGCGTTTGACGAGCGCGAGTTTATCTTTGGCCGCCTCAAACCCGGCGAACAGCGCGAATGGCCGCTGAAAATAAAAATTCCGCGTTCCATTCCGACGCGTGACGACGCAGTCAACATCAAGTTCCTCGATTCCAATCATTCGCTTGACAACGCGATTGACAAGAAAGCGTCTTTCACCGCCTCAATCGTCAGGCAGAACAGGCCGCAGTTTGCTTATACCTACTGGATCGACGATATCGCCCGCGGCAATGGCGACGGTGCTTTGAGCCGCGGTGAATCGATCAATATGTACGTTTGGGTTAAAAACATTGGGAAAGCCGATTCGGACAAAGTCAACATTCACATCGCGAATGAGTCGGGAAGCGGCGTTCTGTTGCAGCAGGGCCGCGCTTCGATTGAAAAACTGGCTGCGGGTGAATCCAAACTCGTCCTGCTCAAATTCGATATCAGCAAAGACAAGCCGCAGAAACCGCCTTCGAAGCGCATCAAACGCGATCGTCCCTTCAATCCGGACGAGGCATTCCTGAACCTCACCATTTCGGATAGCGCATACGATTCACAGTTAATCCAGCCGGTTTATCTTCCCATCGCTCAAAATGTCGTCAACGGAACGACTCGCGAGACGACGATTTCCGAAGATGCTGTC
This sequence comes from Myxococcota bacterium, assembly GCA_045597285.1. Classification (GTDB taxonomy): domain Bacteria; phylum Myxococcota_A; class Bradymonadia; order UBA4248; family UBA4248; genus UBA4248. The sequence continues at coordinate 5,115 of JAZODZ010000201.1, read as the reverse complement.
GATGCGATAGCGACACTGAAAGCCGGTTCCCGGTTGTATTCGAGACAGAATCGCGGTTTCGAGATTGGAAATGTGGTTGCAGCAGAAAAAGTCCGCGTCCACAATCTGGATGGCGACAAACTCGGTGTCTGCTGGAAAGAGGGCGATTTGAATCCATGCGCATTTGCGGAAAAAGATGCGGTCTCTCACGATGCCGTTCCTGCACCGGGGCAAGACTCCAACGTCACTGTGAATTTCAATTACGAAGCGCCGCGTATCGTCTTTGAAGATCGTTCCCATACTGAAAAAGAGGCGATGGTCACGATCATTGCCGATTTGAGCGACAACGAGGCACTTCGCGATTACGAAGCCTATGTCTGGACGATGGAAGGCCTGCAGGTGAAGGTCGAAAAACTCGATTACGGCATGATTAGCGGCCGTGAAAAACGCATTGCCATTGAGACGCCGCTGAAAAATGGCGACAACTCCCTTGTCATCGTGGCTCGCGACAGCCTTGATACAGAGGCGGTTGAAGTTTTCCACATCAATCGACAGTGATTGTTTTCGCTCGCTTTGAGCCGCCGTTGGCGTCTCTACAGCTCGCCATCGCGGCTATTGGCCTTTCGGCCAATACGCCGCTTGCCCGCCGCTATCTGCGATACGCGGCGTTTTTTTCGTCCGCTCGCCCCGCAACGATTCCACGAGTTAGCCGTGTTCTTCGTGTGTTTGTACGCGCATCCCCTTATATTTCAAGGAAATGAAGTGCATGACACCCATCGTGTTCAAAGAAGTTTTTAATCGAGTTATGAAATTGGCAAACGAATTGCTTTAATGCGATAATGTGAATCACCAGCAAGATACTGGAGATAAAGAAACTGGTTACAATAAGGAGAGATAACATGAAATGGTATCATTCAGTCATATTGGCTTGCGGTCTCGCTTTTGTGGCACCTCAAATTTCTTCAGCTCAACCTGCACCTCCTCCTGGAAATCACGATCCTCGCGGCGGTGCGCATCCCGGCCATCCTGGCCAACCCGGTTATCACGGTGATAAAAAAGATGATCATCATCCCGGCCATCCTGGTCATCCCGGCCCGAACGCAGGCCATCCCGGCAATCCTGGCCATCCCGGCCCGAACGCAGGCCATCCCGGCCCGAACGCAGGCCATCCCGGCCATCCCGGCCCGAACGCAGGTCATCCCGGCAATCCTGGCCATCCCGGCCCGAACGCAGGCCATCCCGGCCCGAACGCAGGTCATCCCGGCCATCCCGGTCCGAACGCAGGCCATCCCGGTAAGCCTGGTGTTCACGGCGTTGCGGTGCCCCCGCCCGCTCCCGGTATGATGCCAATGAATCCGGCAGAATTCTCGAATCTCCTCTATTCAGTCGATAGAGCAACGTTCGGCTCGAACAAAGTGTCAAGAATTCGCGATGCTGCAAAAAGACATCATTTCTCGGCAGATCAAGTTCGTCAGCTCATGAAACACGTCAATTTCGAGAATGACAAGATTACGGTTGCAGTTGAACTTTATCATCGGGTCGTTGACAAACATAACTGGCACGTCATTTATTCCGCACTGACGTTTTCATCGAGCAAGATTGAAGTCGACCGCAGACTCGGCTTGTAATAATAAAAAAGGGCGCTCAGCGCCCTTTTTTATTGGCAAATTTCAAACTATTGATTCCCTTCTTCACGGTACCGGACGTACCAGTTGTAAACATTCCGGACGTATTGCTGCGTTTTCTCGAATGGAATACCGCCCGCTTTGGCAACATTACCCGGGCCGGCGTGATAACCGGAAAGGATGAGGTTGATATCGCCGTCATAGCGATCAGAGAGGCGGCGTAGATACTTGGTACCGCCGAGAATATTTTGGTGCGGATCAAAGGGATCCGTGACCTGCATGTGCTCTGCTGTAGCCGGCATGAGCTGCATCAGCCCCATGGCACCGACGCGGCTGACGGCACGCGGATTAAAATTGCTTTCGATTTTGATGACGGCTTTAATAAACGCAACCGGAATGCCGTACATCTTCGATGCCTCCAGAATATAGGCGTCGTAATCGTGCGAAGCATCGCGGTAAGGTGTCTTTTTTGCCGTAGCAGGGGCGGCACTATTGGGTTTAGGCGATGTTTGGGGGGCGGCGATGCGCTGCGGCCCGGGTTTTGACGAATCTCGGATGACTTCGAGCAGCTTCAGACCTTTCCGTGGTTCTGTCGTGAGAATAATCTCGCCATCCGCCGTCATATACCGATAGATATCAGCCATCGCCAGCGATGGCAGGGATATCAAAAAAGCAAATGCTGTAAATAAAAAAATGCGCTTCATGCGTATAACCGAAAAAAAAAAGTCCGTGGCAAAAAATACCGCAACATTTATAGCAGAAAACATGAGAGAGGCAACTACAAAACGTCCACGGAGAAATCAACACCTAACCGAGTAGGCTCGTGTAGTGACACGTGACCGTAGGGAAGACGCACGTGTACCAAAACAGGGTTGAGCTGTACGGACAGAGTTTTGGAATCGCGTAGTCTTATCGAAATCAGACATCAATTTCACCTATTGGCAGGTAAAATCCAGCCCGAGAGAGCCATAGTAACTTTCCCAGACTGTTCCGGATATATTTTTCCAATTTTTGCAAAAATATGTCTTATTCATATTTGTTGCGCCGCTGAAAATATCCTTAATTTTTGTTTCGTCCGAAATCTTATCTGGTTTCAGATTCCACGCCTGCAAATTTTGTTGAAATTTTACAGCGTCTTTGAACATCGCGCTGACATTTTCGACGTTCGAGACATCCCAATAGGAAATATCGCGGTTAAAAGTCGAAGCACCTTCAAACATGGAACTCATGTCCGTAACATTCAAAACATTCCAATTGGAATCACTCTGATTAGTGGAAATCATCTGATTGATAGATGTCGCATTCTTAAACATAGAGTTCATATTGGTCACTTTAGCAGTATTCCACTTTGATAATGCCCGAATATCGCCATTTTCAGAATTAAATGCGTTATTAAAAGCAGCTGCGCCTTCAAACATTGAGCTCATATCCGTCACATTCGAAACATCCCAACCAGAAACTTTTTGGTTAAATTTTGTGGCTCCCTTAAACATTGAATTCATATCCGTCACATTCGGAACATCCCACGCAGAAATGTTTTGATTAAATTTCTCGGCACCTTCAAACATTGAACTCATATTCGTTACATTCGATACATTCCAATAATTAACATTCTGAGCAAACGATGTAGCACCTTTAAACATTGAACGCATATCCGTTACATTCGAAACATTCCAATAATCATTTTGCTTATTATAAGCTAGTGAACTATTAAACTTTACTGCTCCTTCGAACATTGAACTCATATCTGTCACCTTTGATACATTCCAATTGGCGATATTCTGGCTAAACGAAGTTGCATTTTTAAACATGGAACTCATATTGGTAACGTTAGAAGTATTCCAGCCAGTAAAGGCTTGATTAAACGAGGTTGCACCTTCAAACATTGAACGCATATTTGTTACATTTGAGACCGTCCAACCGGCAATGGGCTGATTGAACGAGGTCGCATTCTTAAACATCGATTCCATGTTTGTCACTTTTTCCGTATTCCAAGCAGCTACAGCTTGATAAAACGAGGTCGCATCTTCAAACATTGAACTCATATCCGTCACATTCGATACATTCCAGGAAGAAATATCCTGATTGAAAGATGTGGCTTCTTTAAACATCGAACTCAGATTTGTAACTTTTGACACATCCCAACCGGAAATATCTTGATTGAACGATGTAGCTCCTTCAAACATTGAATGCATATCCGTAACCTGACTTGTATTCCATTTGAGTAGCTTATTTCCATTGTTAAAAGATGCGGCTCCCTTAAAAATCGAACTCAGATTTGTCACACCTGACAAATCCAAGCCAGAAATATCTTGATTAAACGTCGTAGCACCTTCAAACATGGATATGACATCTTTGACATTTGATACATCCCAATTCGATATATTTATGTTAAACGCATTGGCACCTTTAAACATCGAATTCATATCCGTTACATTAGATACATCCCAGTGCGAAATATCAGAATTAAACTTGCTTGCATTTAGAAATATATTCTTCATTGAAGTAAGTTTTTTAGAATCTGGAATATCAATTAAGGAGACTTTAGACAAATTACTTGCCAGGACGAATGCCGATTCTCCCAAACCAACTGGACCAAATGAAACAACTCCGGTGAGTTTGGCGTTTCTTTCTACTATCTTTGTGTACTCCGCTGTTCCTTCCTTAGGTATTTCTTCTACCATACTCCAATTATCCAAAGTTCCCCGGATAATAATATGATGCTCTCCTTTAATCTGATACTTATGTGATAATACTTTTACATCACAACTATTAATACTGTCGATTTTGCCTTCTTCCCATGTAATATCAAATTTACAATTATCAGCCTTACCAATAGGGAATTCCAATACTTCATTGTCTACTGAGGTTACCCATACCGTTTCAAATCTATTGGGAACGCAACGCCCATCATCACGACAGAAATAATCATCATGTATGCACTGCGCATCATTCGTACACTTTGTCGAGCATTTATAACCGATGTAGCTGTCACAAAATATATTTAAGCCGCTCACTATTAAATCACAGTCTGAATCATATTTGCAATTAACTGCCTCCTTAAAAGCAGTTTCCGCATCATCCCCCATATAGTTGCCATTAATATCCTGAGCCGGCTTTACTACAATTTTGACTTTGACAAACGATGCTTGTCCTTCATTGTCCTCAATCTTCAATTCGGCAACACAGTTTTCTGTCTCCACTGCTTTGTAGGACACAACAGCTCCGTTTTGTCCTGTTTCGATATTTGGGTCATTGAGTACTTCTACGCAAGAATTATCACTTGAACTAACTAGAACTTTTTTGCCTGACAGTGAACTTTCTCCCTTCATATAATAGATATTTAAACTTCCCGTCTTTCCAGAATATATCTCATACTCATCTTTGTCAGACTTGATAAAAATGCAATTATTTTTATCTTCACATTTAATGCATTCATTTATGATACAGAACTCTCCAACTCCACACTCCTTATAATTCACCCATTTTTCCATCTGACATATTTCAACTA
>JAZODZ010000200.1:0-3844 GCA_045597285.1 Myxococcota bacterium | reverse complement strand
GGAACGCTCATAATAATCGCGGATCAGCGTACCGTTGTCACTCCCAAACCGCCCCCACGCCGTCGTCGGAGAAAGCGCAAACACGCAGTCATAACGCCCCGGATAACAGTTCGATATATACAGACTTATCAACCCACCCAGGGACGATCCCATCAGCCCCGCACGTCCCGTCGTCTGAAACTGCGACTCGATGAACGGACGAACCGTCTCCTCCACAAATGACGCGTATTTCCGCCCCTTCGTATGGTAATACCCGGTCCCGTATATGTCCCCGGCATGAATGTATTCGCTCATGCGGTCTTCGGTGTTGAAAATCCCAACGATCAAAAAATCCCCGCCAATATGGCGCATATTCTCGCACAAATGCCACCCGCCGCAGATGCTGTCCGGCGAAAACAGATTCTGTCCGTCATGCGCATATAAAACATCGTATGGCCCCGGCACCGGCGGAACCAACACGTGAATTGTCCGGGGCTTCAGCCCCTGCGGGCTCTCAAAGTCGTTCCACCGCATCAAATACTGCTGCCCGCAAGGCTTCTTTATCAGGGAATATTCGCCATCTTCCCCGTATGCGAAACAACGCGCCAACGGATCCGCTATCCGTCGCCCAGACGCGTGCTGAAATCGATAAACCAAAGCCTGCCCTATCGCTTTCGGAATCTTCAGCTCCGCATAATAAAGCCCGTCGCGCCCACGCGTCATCTCAAACGGACACCACCCGTTGAAATCCCCCACGACAAACCAGCCCGGTTTCCAATTCTGCAATAGAAAAATCACCGTCCCGCGCGACGTCCAGACCGGAAGTCCCCCAGACTTCGAAAGCGCCTTCAGCCCCGCTTCCACGCCCACTTTCCCGCTTATCATGTCGCGGGCCAAAACTTCATCCGCCGTCATCGGCCGACGAAAATGCCGACTACGCTTCTCATGCCCGCCAAGCTTGCGCACATGTTCATCCACTTTCGCGTTCAATCTCTCTTCCATTGGCATCGAATTATGTAACTATATCAGCCTCCTCATTCCTTCCCCCGGCTCCCTTTTCATCAAAGAGAAATGGGTTCGCTTACGCTTATTCGATTAAATCCTGACTTGTTCACACGGGGGATGGAAACCAGCTTTAGAGCAATTTAAGGACATCTTTACAAAAACAACACAGAGTTCACAATCGAACGCCCCTGCCGCTCGCCGCGTAGGCGAAACAAACACAACGAGATATGCAGAATCATCCGGGGAATGGACATGTTACCGAATTATCGTTCTCCTATCCTTGCGGCTTTTGCCTCGGTGCCGCATTCGGAACCTGGGAATATAATGCCCGCAACACATCCGGCTCCGTGCCGTATGCAAACGCCGTCGTAATCCCCTTCGCCGCGCTCGTCTGCGCAATCAGCGTATTCCCGTCTCTCTTGCGACGCCACGCAAACCGTTCCTCATTCTCTCGCTCCCATTGTGACTGCAACACGAGAAGCGTCTCCAAATCCGGCGGCAGTTTGTCGCGAAATGCATACAGAACCTTTCCCGTCGCCTCCGCATCGTTATACGCCCGATGTGCTCCTTCCAGCGTAATTCCAAGCCTTTCCGCAACCATCCCCAGCTTGTTGCGTTCATTCGGATACAGATGCGCCGCAAAAATCAACGGATCAAAGCACGGATTCTCCGCCGGCCACTCATATCCGAACTCTTTCAGCTTCCGCGTCAAAATCGTGCGGTCAAACCCAATGTTGTACGCCACAATCGCATGGCCCTTGAACGCCTCCAGAATGTCCGGAATAATCTCCTCAATCTTCGGCTGCCCATCCACATCCGCCTGCGTGATATGCGTTATCTCAACGACTTCCTGCGGTATCTCGCACTCGGGATCGACAAGCCAGTTCAACGTCTTCACGACTTCGCCATGAAAAAACTGAACAATGCCGATCTCGATTATCTGACACGTGCCCGTATCCTTCCCGGTCGTCTCGAGATCGAATACGGCAAGCGGAATATCAAACCATTGTGTCGGCCATTGCGTCGCCATAAGATTCCTCCTGCTTTTTTTATGGAGCCGGGCTATTGACATACGCCCGGCCGCGCGTCGCTATTGCATACGCGCCGCGCTTCTTGTTTGCCCCCAGCTATACGCCATACGCGCACAACTCACCCACGTCAAATTATCACATTTTCCTACCAACAATCCTAAATCCCAAATCCTAATTACTAAATCCTAATTACTAAATCCTAATTGCTAAATCCTAACTTCTCAGTCATCCAAAGGATTAATCCTCTCGAACTCAGTCGTTGTCGGCTCCACCGGCGCAGACCCGCCATTTTCCCCGGTTTTCTTTTCCGTCCGAACCGTATCCAGCCCCGGCAACGATATCGAAGACGGTTTCATCCCCAGCTTCTTCTCCTGCAGCTGAACCTTCTTCAAACTGAACTCCAATTGTTCACGACTCGTCGGGCTGTTGATAAACACCTTCACGCCAAACACGCCGCATTGCCGCTGATCTCGCCAATACGTCCAATGGATATACGCCTTGCCATCCGGCGAACGCATCTCGTCAGGTATCGGTAGTTTTGGCGAGCTGTTCCACGACACGAATATCGCCTCGTTGTCGTAATCCGTGATTCCGCTCGATCGCACGACGCGTACATCCGTGACGCTTCCAAGGCTGTCCAGGGTAATCTCCATCACGGCCTCGAGATCGGGATCGTTAATCCGAGACCCCGGCTGGCGATATATCGTGTCCAGACGAATCAAATAATTGTGCGCCCAAAGCTCGTGAATATTCTTGTGCATCAGTGCAAGATATTCCGCCACTTCCTTGTTGTGCGATACAGAATTGCCCTGCTGTCCGATGCCAATCACCGGTCCCTCTGGATTATACGCGATATCGTGCCGCTTCTTCGACACTTCCGCTCCCCAAACCAATTGATTCAGATCGCGTTCCGCAAACAGTTTTTCCGCAGTCTGTGCCGATTCCACCAACAGCTCAGGCGCCAGATTAAACGGCGATACGCGTAGGCTCTCGGGCGTCAGCGGCACGGGGGATGGCTCATTCTCTTCCGGCTCAGGCGACGATTCCACAGGTGACACGTTCTCAGCAACCGTCTCATTTTTCGGCGCAGGAGATGGCTTCACAGGCCGTTGTGTCTTATTCACCGGCAACGGAGGCGGCGCCCCTTTTTCTTTTGCAGGCTCCTCTTTCGGCTGCTCCAACGATCGCGCCACAGGCTCCTCGTTTTCCAGGGGCTTTTCGGGCTCATACAGCCTCGCGGTCATCACCTCTTCCACTTTCTGCGCGACCTTGAACCGGGCCCTGAAGACACCGCCGGATTGTCCGTCCCCGCTCGGAAACTTCCCAGAAAACTCCCCGTCAAACATATCCGGTTCCGCCACAATCCCTTCCACACCATCGTCGACCACGATTTCATATTCGCCCGGCAACGACACCGCCTCAAACTGAATCGCATATTTGCGCTTCGAATGAAGCCGCGCTGTCGATATCAATGTCCGGCTTCCATCCTCTTCCAGGCGATAAAGACGCGCCCCGTTCGGATTCAAATGCTCCGGTTTCGACGCAAAAAACACAGACGCCTCTATCGCAGATGCAGGCATCAGTTCCACCGTCGCATTCGGCTGCGGAACCATCCCGGACACGCTTATCCTATGATCCGGCAATAAGTGCCACGCGATCACCCCCACGATCGCCGCATGAAGTGCAATTGCCAATATCCATGCCGCACTCCAGCGCTTTACATGTCCTTCTCTGACACATGCCATGAATTATTCTGATCAAAGACGAGCTTTCGACGCGATGTCCCAAATTTCTTCAGCCGTCCAATGACGGCCATGATTCATCCCGGG
>JAZODZ010000199.1:0-13791 GCA_045597285.1 Myxococcota bacterium | reverse complement strand
CAATTGTATGGTATCCTTTTCAAAATCATCATATAAATGGTTATGATTTTCATCTTTATTATATTCTATACAATCTATTTTCTGATCATTTAACATATATCCTGGTCTACACACCCATTTGCCTGCATCATTAAGATATGCGTGTGTAATATCGAAACAATGTCCATTTTCATTGACAACCTGCAGAGGAGCGATGCACTCACATTGGCCTGAATTATTAAGTTGTTGACTAGAATCATTACACTGGCATCGTCCTTCATTATCCAAACTCTGATAAGGATTACTACAAGTGCATTGTCCGTCTACAATTGTCTGAAAAGAATTAATGCACTCACATTGCCCTGATTGATTAAGTTGTTGATTAGAATTATAACATACACATTTTCCTTCATCATTTATCTTCTGATAAGGATTACTGCATACGCACTCACCAGACTTGCCAACCTCCTGATTGGCTTCAATGCATTCGCATTGACCTGATTGATTGAGTTGTTGATTAGAATTATAGCATTCACATTGCCCTTCATCATTCACCTTCTGATAGGGATTACTACAAACGCAAGCCCCAGCCTTGTTGATCTCCTGATGAATATCAATGCATTCACATTTTCCACCATTTTCTTTTTGCCAATCCCCGCATACACATTCACCCTCTTCATTAATATGATGTGTTTCATCCCTGCAAACACATTTTCCAGCTATTTCATCTTGATCAGCCCCACAAATACATTCACCATTTTCATTCACATGATGCGTACTCTCCACGCATACACAGGTACTGCCATTAAAATATTGCTGTTTATTATAATCACACCTATCCGCGATGGTCTCATCGCACCCAATCGCAAAGCTCAAAACCGCAATACACGCAAAAATGAACAGACTGTTTTTCATCTCATCACCTCATTAAAAATCCATGCGGAACATAGCGCCGTTTGGCACGATATCGAATGAATAGGAGACGTCCGATTGTTTGTACCAGTGCCCAAACAAACCCGCCAGAATGATGCCCGTCAAAGTGAATGCCGTGCCAGTTCCCATCAGAGCAAGCGACATCTTATAGCCAACCACGACATGCTTGTGGTTTGTATCCAACGGCTCATTATAATAACCGCTCCAAAGCCCGAGTCCCGTTCCAAGCAGAGCCGCACCGCCTATGCCAAGGCCAATCCCAGTCCACATTAACTTGTAATTGCGCCGTTTCTGATCTTCACGGAATTGCGCCAAAAGACTGGATGTGTTTTCCTTTAACCTTGTCTCGTTCTGTTCGGCACTCTCTTTCAGGCTTTGCGCAGTCCTTTCGGGATGCTCATTCTCATATCGGGCATACCAAATCTTTTTTGCCATATCCGGAGCCACAGCAAATTGATATGTATATTCACTCGCTTTTTGGTAATGCAGCAACGCATCGGATTTATTTCCAAGTTCCTCGGCAATTTTCCCTTGCATATAGTGGAGCGCTGGCGTCTGGTCACAGATTTTAGACATCCTTTTCGCCAGTGCCTGCGCCTTGTCATAATCCATGGCCTGTATAAGCTCCACCAGCTCCTCATGTTGTCGAGTCCATTCTTTATTCGACTCTAAATCTTCGCAATTATCCTCAGCAAAAGCAACCGACGGAATAAGGCCTAACAGGCATAACGAAATAATGAATAAAGCAATATCTGTTCTGAACATATCATACTCCGGATATTATGCTGTGACGATTTAGACTGAAGTATGCACCAGCTCAGCAATCAATTTTTTATATAAAGGAAACTCTTCGTCAGGTATTTTCATGACACTCGTTGCTTGCTCAAAAGAAAGCTTAAGGGCTTGCATTATATTCAAGATTCCTTCAGCCAATCCTTCTTCTTTACCGTCTCGATGCGCATTCCGATAGACACGCTCGTAATGTTTCACTTCGTCGTATTCTGTCAGTAGCATGGTACCCACCTCAAGCCTGTGCCATATCCGCCCCTTTGCCACAAAACCGCATGGCACATGCAAAATAGCATTTGCACTGGGACTCGTCAACGCATTGCACAACCGTTACAATGGCTTCAGCATTCTGCCGTTACGTTATCTCGACGACTTCCAGTTCATCCCCGGACACGCGAAACCGGATTTCAAACCCGGCGAACGGAAAACCATATATCCGCTCCGGATCGTGCTGATACCCCGGGCGAGGATCTTGTGAAAGGATTCCGAGCAATGCATTACGGTCGCGTTCGTCGAATTTGGAAGCAAATTCCGTGGGCAGATGCACGCAAAGGGCGTGTGACTGAACCGTCCCCGCAAATCCATTGCGTGCCTCGGGATGGGAATCAGTAAAGGACAGGTAGGGTTTGATGTCGTAAATCGGCGAACCGTCCATCAAATCGGCCCCCAGGACATGGATGACGGTACCGTCATTCTTTGTTTTTTCCAGGCAGTCAAACTGGACTGACGAAAGCGCAAGGGCATTGGGACGAAACGTCGATCGCGTTGCAAATACGCCCATTCGGACGTTTCCGCCCAACCGTGGTGGCCGCACTGTCGGAGACCACGTGTCGCGCTCATTCTCCGAAAACCCCCATATCAGCCAAAGATGGGAATACGAATCTATCCCGCGAATGGCATCGTCATTTCGGAATTCGGGTTCGAACACAATCGTCGAACGCAGTTCACTCACGAGGCCGCTCTGACGCGGTATCCCATATTTTGACGGAAATGAACTGCGCATCCGGGCGATTACTTTAATGTTCATATTCTATATGGAAAGCCTGATGCCCGTCACGTGGTAACAGAATCCTTATCGATTTCCCCATTTTTGAACTTTGCGTGCATCACCCTGTTCCCCCGTTTGTCGTACTGCACGTATTCGCCTTCGAGTTTGTCATCGATATAGAAAGAATCTTCGGCAAGGATGCCGTTCTCGTGCCATCGCTTGCATCGCCCTTCCTTCACATCATCGGCATAAGAACACTCAAGAATGAGCTGTCCGTTCTGTGCCCACCGGCGCATGATTCCATTGAGTTTTCCTTCGGCATACTGAATTTCAAACTGCGGTGTACCGTCGGTAAAAGTACTTCGATAAACGCCTTCGCCACGACCTGCCATAATCAAACTCCCCAATAAAAAGCCGACATCATTCTCGATGCCGGCCAGCCATCAGAGCTGTTTTCCATCATCTGTTGGAACTTTCTCAATGATATTTTTTTTGTCGCCCTGGTTATTCTCAAGCGTTTCGATGCGCCGAATCAGGTGACGGATGGCAAAATCCATTTCTTCAACCGTGAGCTGGTTATTGGACGGCTGTACGGCCGGCACCGCTATGGAATCCGGCAGATTGTTCTGATACCCCGGTGCGTGCTTTGCGCCGTTATTGTCGATCACGACGACGGTCTGCGGCTGCGGCTGAGCCTCGCGGGCGACCGTCCCGTCGGCAATCCAATGAATTAACCCGGGAATGCTGAGCAGGAAAAGCGCGGCCCCGATGAGTGCAGGCGCCCAGCGAGCAAAAAACTGTTTCGACGTCCGCCGTTTGGGCTGTGAAAGCATATCGAGTTCTTTCGGCGGTTCCACAGGTTTTGCCTGAACAGATGGACACGCCGCAGCATCGAGACGGGCATTGATGGCATCGAGCATGCTGCCGGCATCGACATCATCGAGCGCTAGCTGTGAATCCATGCGGACCACATTGCGAAGCTCCAGCAGTGCCTCGTAAGTCTCGCAATGAATCAAGTCTTCACGCGACAAAGCCTCGAATTCATCCGAACTCAACTCGCCATCGAAATACGATTCGATCATCTGGGGACTGATTTTTTTTCCATTTTCCATAACGACCTCCCAGTGCAGGGCACAACAAGGGGTATTAACGCAATTTTTGCAAAAATATTCAATTCATTTTCGTCGCAGTTCATACCGGACAGGAAACGCGGCGTATTGAGCTGGCGAAATAGCCGCGTTCGCCGTCGTATGCCGCCATGGTGGGCGAATGTGACGATAAACGCAACGAATTCCGGGGATTTGTCAGGCCAGTTGCGGCATAGGCGGCGGTGCCGGGCGTAAGCGCGAGCTAAGCCCGGCCACACAAAAAACTCATACTGGACTCGCCAATGACGAACGATTATAACGACGCCGCTTTTTGATCGAGGGAGCGCATGATGAATTTAAAATTTCCGCTTATTTTCCTGACTTTGTTGTTAATCTGTTCATCGACGGCCACAGCCACACCGATTCTGATGACCATCGCCGAAACGGAGAACGGCCAGACCGATGCCTGGTGGCCAAATCAGCCGGGTTTCGACAAGCAATGGCAGGATATCTTTGAACGACAAGGGATTTCGCTCGTCCACCCCGAAGAAATTCACAATTATCCGCGCCTCAGCCCGACCATTTACGGCCAGAAGCCGCTTTCCGACAACAATGCGGCGACGCTCGCTTCGCTGTTTGGGGCTTCGGGCGTAATAAACGGGCAGGTGACCTGGAAATGCCATGCCATTGACAAACACCAGCGATGCAGTGCCGACATCAGGCTCAAATATATTTATGGGCCGAATGGGCAGATTTCCCTTGACCGGACGTTGCCAGCCATGGCGCCGACGGCCCAGGACGCGAAGAAATACGTCATGACGAGGCTTGCCGCCGATGTCGCCATGCCCGTCATCGCCCATGCGCAGGCCGCGAAAAACACCGACATTCCCAGGATCATCGACAAGCCCGTCATCATTTTCGACCCGCTGCCGGATGCCGACACGCTTGTCGCGCTTAGAAAACAGCTCAAACGCGTTCCCGGCATCGAAGACGTCGCCGAACGCTGGGCCGCAGACGGCATGCTCGCCATTGAAATCAACCCCGCGTCGCCCGCGATGTCGCAATCCGAATTCCTGCTCTACGTCCAGGGGTTCATGAACGAATCGACCGAAAATCTCGTCATCCGGCAGACAAAGCAGTCCGAAAATGGCGCTATTTTTGAAGTCGTCAAATTCTAAATTTATATTATTTTACAACAATAACATTATAATCGCTATAAACAAGGAGGCACCATGAATTTAATGATCGTTGCAATGATTATTCAGATTACATTCATAATCATTATAATATCAGTTATATTTAAACATTATATCAAATGCCCAAGCGACAAGGTTCTTGTCATATTCGGCAAGGTAGGGGCGTCCTCTGTTATATGTAAGCACGGCGGTGCAGCATTCGTGATGCCCATCCTTCAGAGTCATGCGTTTCTCGATTTGACGCCTTTTTCCCTCAATATAGAACTTAAAGATGCTCTTACTAAAGAAAGCATCCGCGTTAATGTATTTTCCCAATTTACCGTCGGCATCTCCACACAGCATGGGGTCGTGGAGAATGCTGCAGAAAGGCTTTTGGGACGAACTACGAAAGATATTGTTGATCTCGCCCAAGTCGTCATCATTGGGCAGTTGCGCCTTGTACTGGCCACAATGTACATCGACGAAATCCATACCCTGCGCGATAGGCTTTGGGCCGCTATCCAGGAAAACGTTGAGCAGGAACTCGCAAAACTCGGTTTGCGGCTCATCAATGTCAACATCAACAGCATTAGAGATGAAGCCGGCTACCTCGATGCTATTACCAAAGAATCAGAAGCCGTTACAAGGAACAATGCTAAACTTGATACAGTCGATCATTTAAATGCAGAACAACAGAAAAAGTTATTTCACGAACTGATTGAGAAGAATCCGAGTTTGTTGAACGAAATTGATCGGCCTGCAACAGAAAGCGCGCCTGCCAAAACGCCCATTGAACCTGCAAAAGCCGAAGCGCCCGCTCCGTCGGATAACACTGCTACGACGATTGCGAAGAAACTCAAGGCGCGTGGTATGCTTTCCTCTGACATAGCGGAAATCACGGGATTAAGCGAACTCGATATTTTGAGTTTATAAGGGGGCTATCGCCTGCGGCGATATGCCGTCGGCGCTATCGGCTTGCGCCGATACACGCCTTTGGCCGCGCTATTGGCATACGCGCGGCCTTTTTTATGCCCTACCACAGCTTGTCGACGTGCGTCCCGGGGTAATAATGCTTCAGGATTTCCTTATAGTTCTTGCCCCCCTGCGCCATGCCGATGGCCCCCGTCTGGCACAAGCCCACGCCATGCCCGAACCCCGCGCCATAGAACGTGACTGATGCCAAGTCATTCCCGGACTTTTTTTGTTCCATGACAAAAAGTGCGCTCTTCAGGCCGCCAAACAATCGACGGACAGACAGTTCCCGTTCCACCTCGACTTTGCCTTTGCTTCCCGTCACGCGAATTCTTGTCACCCGATAACTCTCACCACGGGAAAGCACCTCAATTTTCTGCACATTGCCAACATCGTGTCCCCGGTCTTTTAAAAGCGCTGACAGTTCCTGCCCCGAAAACGTCTGTGTCCATCGCGCATATTTTGTCGAAGCAAACGGCTTGTGTCCGGCGGGAGCTGCACCGCAAAACGTCTGTTCCTGCTTATTCCACCACTGCATAAACGCATCATCGCTGGCAAAGCGCCTTGCTGCTTCTTTTTCAGAATCGGTCCGCGAAACGAGATATGGCTTTTCGGGCATGCCCCAGGTTTCAAGGCTACCCGCAGATATGCCCCCGCAATGCGCGCTGTAATAGCTCTGGACCAGCTTATTCTCAGAAAACAGCACCTCGCCGCGCGTCTTCTGGATAGCTTTATCCGTTCTGGGATCGGCTCCCGAAAGACCTCGATAAACCTGGCAGTGCTGCTTGTTGCAAAGGTGATAGGGATCCGCCGAATGACGGACCCCGACCTGGGCAATCAATGTGGTTCTGGCCGCGACAGCCTGTGCCATCAATGCCGCTTCCGGTGCGCTTGCGTAGACTTCCGACGGCACAATACCTCGCAGGATCGTCTCCACATCCGCAGACTGGACGACTGCCATGTGTCCGGTGCTGTCCGGCGTGATAATGAGCTGAGAATTGACGAGAAGATCTGATTCTTTTCCGCTCTCATCTTCAATACCGTAAAGGTTGGCCCCCGATTCCGGCAATTCTATCCACAGAAGATTCGGATTATCGACGCGAACACTTCCAGTCATATCTCTCAGGCTGATATCCGCTGTCGGATATTCGAGCACCTCCTGATACAGCTCTGAGCTGTCCATCGAGACATCCGCTGGAACGCGCGACATCAGTGCCTTGGCCTCAGCCTTGTCCGACGTTCTTTTGGTCATCAGCAAGTTCTCGCGGTTGTCAAAGACATGCCCGTGAAGGGCAAAGACAGACCCTATCGGGACGATTTCCGTGTCGATCTTTTGTTCGGCACACGCATTCTTCGCCGTCTCAAGCGATGCCGGAGTCTCACCGCGTGCCGCGATAATCCCGTACTGGTATTTTCCAGGTTTTGGAGAAGAAAGTGAGATTTCGTAAGTTCTGCCGCCCTTGAGTCGAATGGTGCAACCGCCCGTCCCTGATGGGCGTACCGTAAAATCGCCATTTGGGAAAAATTTAAGGTTCTCAAGCCCATCCGCTATGCGCATACGCACCGTGGGTGTCCCGGATGACGAAAATCCAAGCTGATGGGCATACAGAAGCGCATGGTTATCCTGACTTGTCAATTCCGTATTCTGGGCCAGAACTGTACCTGGCATCATTGAAACGGCGCCAATAGCGCACGCGATCCAGACACGAATCGAACACTGCATCTACAACTCCTGTCAGCAACCCGTCATTTCTGGCGACAAAAAAGCCGATGCCATAAGGGCACCGGCATCAGCAATCAGGCAGCCAAAACAATCAAGGAACAATCAAGGATCCAGAACCCTGTCATTGCCAATCATCCCCAACGAATTAACGGTTACCCTATACTCCCCGGGAGAATGAGAAATTTCTTCATTAGCACGAATTCTCAACTCAAGCTGCTCAACGTTGGTATCAATGTTATTTGCATGAATGAAGTAAACCATTCCATTGGGCTGAAAACAAGCTATCATATTCACACCACTCAGTGAATGTTCTACTTTAGGGAAAGATGCAGATGTCGAAACCAAACTAACACTCGTATAATGTTTGCTACCAGAATTATATTTATCTGAAACTCTTACTTCGGACGTACGAAATGAGTCTTTCATCGAAATGTCGATTGCAACATTATCTGCGTTCGAATCATCGTACCGCAGTGGAATCATTTGACGTCTAACGAAAGGGTCTTCTATCGCACAGACAGTAAAACCATTATTGGCTCCAAGGCGAGGCTCTATAGATTCGACTGCATCTCCAGACATATAAAAGATTATATATGTAGGAACACTCATGCTCATCGCTCGCATGCGCTGTGCTTCAAAGAGTGTTGTGATTTCTCTTGACAATTCGGAATAGGCATTATCTGAATCGTTGTTCACCATCACCGCTGCGAAAATACCCGCCAGCGCCGCGATAATCGCCACAACAACCATTAATTCGATCAATGTCATACCAATACGCAGTCTGCTAAATCGCATTTTGTTCTCCCGGTCGATCAAAGAAGCCAGACAACTCACTTCTTTTAGCATAAAAATAAACGCTCAATTCGTCAAGTTTCCCCGCCCATTCCAATCATTTTTTCGTAACTGTTCAGCCGTCTCATCAGCACAAATGATGTCTTTCTCAACTGGTTTTGCATCAAGAAGACAGAGGAATTGACTAAAAAACAAGGCATTTACATTATTGCGACCTCCTGCCTCCTGCCTGATTTCGACTGTGAATACGGACTTAAGAAACGCCATTTGGGGCTCTGTTCTAATGGGATGGAAATGGAGGCAATACACCACAAAACTTTTGTGAATTACGGATTGTCAGCGCTAATAAGGAAATCAAGCATAATCGGCAAATACTCGTGATGCTCCCGATGCCATTGCTCACGTTTTGCAGCGAGAAGAAGGGCCGACGATCCCGCAGATTCGGAAAGGACGATGAGACGCGTCTGAAGATTCTTCTTTGTTTCCGGATCATTTTCCGTCAGCATGGCCTGCTGAAGAAAATGCACCTTAACCGACACTTCATCGTCATTGAGAAGTCCGGAAATCAGCAAGGGAATATCTTTATCGGCCCCGGGCTTCTGCATCGCCAGCTGAAGATGGGTAACTGCATCGGATCTGCGCTCCGCTTCAATTTCTGGCGTGGATGCCGGATAATACGAAACGTCGTTTATCGCGATTGAGTAATCGTAATAAGGATCCAATGGAAACTGTTTTGCCCCCAAGGCAAGGTACTCGTTTGCCTTTTTGACGCTTTGCTCTGTGATATTATCAGTAAATACAGCCATAATGGCGGCCCATCGATACGCAGCTTTGAACTGAGGATCGAGCTCAATCATGGCATCCGCAAAGTTCTCGGCAAGATGTGCCTCATTCTTCAGGTTATTATACTGAAGAGCGCGGATCCAAATCAAATCAGCGAGAAACTCCCTCTGACCAAGGCTCATCCAGACCAGCGCATTTTTGTTGGGAAGAACGCTGTATTCATCCGCCCCCATGCTTTTCGGAACCGTCAGCGATGTCTGCTTGCAGCAAAAGTACGATGCGATGAACGCAACGACAGCCGTCAAAAGAAAAATCAGCTGGGTCTTACCCTTCTTCATGTGACTCATAACTTGATTCCATACTCATTCAGGAGCTTTTGCACCGCTCGCATTTGGGCAAATTCCTCAAAGTCCGTAAATCTTAACGCATTCGCAAACAAATCTGGATCCTCGGACACCACATAACGCGCCAGCGGAAGCGCATCGACAAACTGTCCTTTTTTTACGTAAACGCGCATCAGTTGCATTTTCAAATCGACCGGATATTTTGAACGGGAAATACCGGATTTTATTGCACTTTCAGCATCATCGAGCTGTCCAAGCTCGATATATGCAAGTGCCAGATTATAGAAAAACCGATCCGAATCCGGATCAATTTTTTGCCCCTCTTTTAGATACTTTATCGCCCCATGAAAATCCCGGAGCTCAATGAGCGCACATCCCTTCGTCAGAAAGGCCATCGGCGACGCATTCTTGACGGAAACTGCACGATCGAGATACATCATCGCATCATCCATATAGCCCATATCATAAAGAAGACAGCCAAGAGTTACGGAAGACTGGGTGATGTCGTCATAGTCCTTTTCCTCAACTTCTGCCAGCTGAGCATACGCGGCAAATGGGAACGCATTTGCGGTCTGAAGATTGTCACAATAAAACCTGGCCAATGCACCGGGATTCTCGCCAGGATATAGCTGGAATAGCACCTCCGCCAGCTCACGGCGAAGAGGAAATGTTATCGGAGAAACCAATTCCGTTATGACATGAACCAGATAATCTCTCAGGCTGAATACTCCCGGCGTACACAATCCGGAAAGCCAGGCATCCTGAAGCTGCGGCACCGCCTGGATGATCTTTCGAAACATCCGGTAAAAATCATAACATCCACCGCGATCACTCCACACCACGCGCTGAAAACTCCGGCAAAACGCCACCGGATATCGACGGCGCATTCCAAAGCCATTTTTAAGGGATGTGTAATGATACATCGCCTCATCATTCGGCTGAATCACGAAGCGTTCCGGCCAAATCAGTGTCTGCGACTCTTCAAACTCGGTCGGTGCCTCTATCGGTTCTATCGCCTTCTCACACTGAGATTCATCAGTATTCACGGCTTTCCAGCCAGTTGACGCATTGAGCTTGTCTTCCCATACCAGACCTGTCTGAATTGCCTGAACAGCTTTCTCCTTGTCATCAATCCTGACATATACGGCAGCAAGCAGAAGATAAATCTTTGAAAACCAGGGATATCGCCTCAAAAGATTGTGGATCTGCCATAAAACCACGAACTGATTGCCCGGTGACATTTCACGAACAGAGGCTTCTATTTCGGCAATTTCCTTCCAGACACTGTCAGCAAAATGCTCCGCCCATGCCTTGAACTGTTGTGCAAAAGGATGGTTGACGACGAACAGGGCTGATTCCGAGACAATAGACGGTTCCCGCGGCTTGTTCGCCCAATTCTCGAAAGCATCCAAAGAGGCTCCAAGCCCCATGACTGAAACAATACCTTCTTTTCGCGCATGAAAGCGAATCCTGTCATGGAACTGGCGCTTTGAACGCTTCTTTCCGCACTTGATTTCCGTGTCGCTGTTCAAAGCGGCCGAAACATGAAGCTGACTGCGGGAATAATTCAGCGTCCTAATGCCCGGATGGGTGGACTTTTCCCCCTTTCTGCCCTTCAAAAACGGATGAAATACAAACGACGAATCTTCAAAGAATATCTTCAGTTCCCTAACATCTCGGGTCGAATGCCACGCCTGGATGGCATAAACAGCTCGAATGAAGGCCTGCTCGGCAATGACATCGCGTGTCAGGAAATTATAGGGAACGGGAACTTTATAAACGGATGCCGCGCGTGGCCACGATGGCACTTTTTGAGAGCTGCGATACAGAATAGGCGTCGACACCAACGGGGACTGCGGTAATTTCAGCCCCTTGTTTCTTAATAATCCATCAAAAGAACGACCTCGACATACTCTGTTCAGTGGATGCCCTGCGCTGGCCCGTTCAAGGATTTCGGCAAGGACACCATCCACTCTGTCGATATATTCCCCCTTCATGGATTTATGCCCATGAAGAGCCTGAAAGGCACTGATGCAGTCCGCCTCCGCGTTCTTCAGTTCCTTCGCCGTCTCCCCCGCATGAACAGCCCCTCCCATCTGTGCTCGTACAACCGAGAAATACTCCCTTTCGATCTCTTCATGCCAAAAATGCTCAATCGTGTTTGCGTCGAGTTTGGCGATTCGCTCCTCGCACACGGGCATAAAACGCCCAAAAGCAGTGCCATCGATTGCAAATGGAAGCGGATCAAAACCGGAAAGAGCCTCGGAAGGATCCACTGCGCAGATGCGAAGGCTGTTCTCGTTGTCCACAAATATTTCTGGCAACTCTGAAAGCTGGTATTCATGCCGGGCGATGCCGCCCAGTATCATAGCCCATTCACGCCGTTCCGCGGTCATTCTCCGTGAAAGGCGAGTTCTCCCTTCCTGATTCTCAAGCGCCAAATACTTCTTCAGGATCCTTTTCAGCTCGGCAGGAATGTCTTTCGGAAATTCAAAATCAGTTTCCTTCGGACGCTTTGCCCCACGCTCCGAAATCATATCCCAGAAACGGTTCAGATATTCCTCTTTCTTTTCGGAATTCCGATTCAAAAAAGCATCCAGGTCGCGAAACACCTCATCATACGGAAACTGGAAAAGCGTCATGGAAAAATCATTGGGCTCACTTCCGCGAAGTGCCTGTGAACAGCCTCTCTGCCAACGTTCCAAAACATCAGGCGGCAACTTCTTCTGATTCTGAAGAATCTCCAAAGCCATTTCCGATTCACTGTCGCTCATGATGCTTTCGTGGAGATGCTGAATATCGACACCCGAAGTCCTCGCCACCTCACGGTGTGCATAGAACTCCGTCCAGAGATAATCCAGTGCATCGCAAATTCTTGGATCTTCGGCACGCGACAGCATGCCAAGAATCGCACGTGCCTCGAATGTCAGACCGTTCCAGATCAACATGTGCGCAAGAATGCACAGCATGATGGATTCTTCTGGCAAAATAACGCGACAGCTGCACCTCGACATATATTTGGCCAGTTCAACAAACACTGACATGTGAACATTGAAAATCGCCGAGACGCTGCTCTTATAAGTGATGGATGACAGACGAGCGAGGATCTTGAATAGCAAGTAGTTTTCAGGGTCAGAACACTGCCTCAGCCTTCTGAACAACGCCTGAAACTTGTCTTCCGCCTCTATCAGCGCAGGGGTATGAATTATTTTGCCGACAAGCTGCATATACCGCACCGTCGGCTGTTCTTCCTGTCCCCAATGCTCACCGCATTTTTCAAACCGCTCCAGGACATTCAGCCCCTGGTCATATTTTCCAAGGAGGAAAAGTCCTCGCGCAAGATTCAGATATGTCTGAGATGTCGTTGCGCCTGCAACAATCGATGCCGAATAATATGGCAGGGCCTGAAACGTTCTGCCTTTGTCCATGCACCGGATGTCCCCGAGGCACGTCCATGCAAACCAGTTCATCGGATCGTACGCGACAAGACATTGAAAAAGACTAAACGCCTCCTCTGTCCGACCCAAATCAAAAAACAGCACGCCCAGGCTCATCAGGCTTCGGCGAAAATCCGGACACATATCCAATACAGCCTGATGAAGCGAGATTGCACGGTCATAGTTGTGCATCTCGACGCAGACATCTCCCATCGTCGACATGATCAACACATTGTTTGGAGACAACGCATTGGCCCGATCCAGATCCGCCTGCGCATATTCATTCTGATTAAACTGGGAATAGCCTATGCCGCGAAGAAGGTAAAACTCGAAGCTGTCCGGCATCGATTCCAGACATTCCTCGAATAGCGCAAGTGCGCGTTTTTTCTTGCCATCGAGAAATAGGAAAAATCCGGAGTATGCCTTCAGGCGAACCGTGGCATCCGTATCAGTGATATCCTGAACCTCCGTCCAACGGTTCAAAGCCTCTTCGATATCGCCGCACACAACGGATAACAGTATCAGTTCGAGTAAAACTTCAATCCGTTCCTGAACGGAAAGATCCGTCATTAGCCATGTACCGAGCGTCGTTACGCCTTCAGTGACATTGCCCTGGTAAATACTGCTCCGAAGTTCTTCGAGTTGTGTTTGAAAATCCGTCACGCCTTTAATTCCTGTAATCGTAAGACCCAAAACAGCCTACTATTACCACATCTTCAGGAACACGACTATATCTGCGTTAGATTCACGCATGTCGCAAAATAAAAAAAAGACAGCATTCAGGTGAC
>JAZODZ010000198.1:0-2768 GCA_045597285.1 Myxococcota bacterium | reverse complement strand
TGCAGTCAGAATTGGTTAGTTGCCAGGTATTATTCATACACACCTGATACTTGCCATTCTCACATTTAAATTCTCCTTTTGTACATGTCTCAGAATTGTCCTCCCCCTCGCTGCATGCATATCCTCCCATCAGCATGATTGCGAACAATGAAACCAGCAACATCTTTTGATACCATAGTTTTCTGTTTCTCATGGTCAGTTCTCCCTACCTAAACAGTTACCCAAACGCCGTGCGCACCAAGCTAATTCTGATGCGCATCATGCGATTAACTCGAATAGACCAACAAGGAATCAGAAAACGTATGAATCGGAAATCTTCATCGTTGAATCGGAAAAACAAACACTTAAATCCGATAACTATCAATTCCCGATTCATGGATTGTTATCATGATTTGTCGCTCGGCTATTGGCCACAGGCCAATACGCCTCGTCGGGCTATCGGCGCGCATTTTGTAGGCGCGTGTCGTGACACGCGCCTACAAAACGCGCCGATACGCCCTCTGCGCTCGCCTATGCGCTCGACCGTTGGTCTGTGCGCATACGGCTCGCGAACTGCATCACGTTGCAGCACATTTGTTTTGAGTGCAGTTGTCGGTTGTTTTTGCGGGTTCCACACCGCACCTGATTGATTACGGTAATCCTATTCGTCGACGTGAATTATTTTTCCTTTAAATGGATGTGCCTTACAGAATTCAATCATGCTCTGGCGCAGTTCTTTATCGGGTATTCTATCATAATGATCACGTTGCCATTCTGTATAATCAAAAGCATCGCTCTTTACCATAACCAGAAACTTCTCTGTATTTACAATACCGATATGTTCACAAAGGATCTGCATACATTCATGAGCAAGGCTTGTATTGTTAATCATGATTTTCCTCCATAATACGAATAAAATCTATAGGATTTATAAGGGTTATCGCTTGCGAATGATATTTCAGCAAGCGCTTGTCTGTCATTTGTTTCTAAATGATTGGATAGTTACTGTTGATCATCATAAATAAGGCCAGTTATAGCAACAAAGGTTTCGTGCTTTGAGTCCAGGGCGACTTTACTAATTTCCCAGGTTTTTGATGATAGTCTAAAGTAACTATTCAGCAACTATTCAGACATTGCGTGAGAACGCCGTTAGGCGTTCCATGTATGCTCGGTTGGAGCTCGTCTCTTGTCTGTAGTGTGAAATCCATCTACTCCGTAAACAGCCGGATGCTGCTAAACATCTTGTACAGCTTATGTTCAT
The DNA here is from genome assembly GCA_045597285.1 of Myxococcota bacterium. Classification (GTDB taxonomy): domain Bacteria; phylum Myxococcota_A; class Bradymonadia; order UBA4248; family UBA4248; genus UBA4248. Next base: position 1,528 of record JAZODZ010000198.1, on the reverse strand, counting down.
CAAAAGGCAGGTATTCTGCGACCGTCAAGCCAACGACATCGGATTGTTCCGTAATAAGTTGCAATATTTCAGTTAGGGTATCTATCTTCATTTTGCCACCGCCAGAACCATCCCCGACAAGCTCCGGATTGGCAAAATAGGTAGAGTGAAAATGATGTTCGTCCAAAACATCAATATCAAAATGAATCAAAACATGATCAAATTTATGGATAAAAGCACGAATTTCATCGTTAGAAACGAACGCCTTGTCCTGTATTTTATAATTAACCCCCATTTCTGAAAGATACTTTTCCTGATAATCATGGATAGGCTGCAAACCAATGTATAAAATTTCATTTGCTTTGAATATGCCATTCTTCATACTAGACACAAGCTGGGATGCACCATGTCCCAACAAAGACCCAAGCACCATCGCATGGGCATTGGGATAGCCATCATTCACAGTTGAAATATCCGGATGGGCATCTATCCATATGATACCAACATTTTGATAAATGCCATGTAAATAATCAAATGGTACCAACGAAACCAGACAATTGCCGCCAATCGTGATAATTCGATCCGGCTTTTCTTCTGCAAGCTTATTCTGGGCATCGAATATTCCAGCCAAGACCTCATCTTCAGCATAAATACCATGCGTAATCGATTTAATCTGATGATCCGGCGCTTTGATATTCACTTTAACTATCTTTTGATTCTCATTCTCAGGCAATAAATACTGCATGAGATGCGCACCAAAATAATAGGTATCAAGCCCGCCGCTGACATGGTCTGGATATAACAAGCGAATCGTTTTCTTTATTGTACTACGCATCACAATTTCCCTCTTCCTGTATGATTTGTCTCGTCTCAGCCGCCCCTTCATCACCTTGTGGATGTTCCGTCCCACGGGACATTTTGCATCCGGATTCTCGTGGAAAAGGAATAATCCATCATCGTCTATGCATTCAACCGCTTGGTAAACATCACGAAACCTCAAAGATGCGCGGCGTATTGGTCGTAGGCCAATAGCCGCGCCAGCGAGCCGTAGGGGCGCGGGCCCCGCCCCAAGGCGAGTAGCACGTGTCGTGACACGTGTCAAGCGTGGCGTATCGCGTAGCGATAGCCACGCCCACTAAAATCTAATTTGTTCCCGTAAGTGCAGTACCATTCACGTAAACCGTGTGGCCATTTGAGACAATACCGCTCGTCTCACCGTTAAATTCTGTAATATGGCTGTCGCCGGTGAGCGTCCATGTACTTCCATTCTCAAGCGTTACTGCAATAGAACCGATTTCGCTTGATACTTTCGTGCCCTTTGAATTCGTAATTTTGCCGGAGAAACCACCTGTAAATTTGGAAGATTTTAATGAGAATTATCATATTTATATGGACAATGGAGGTGGAGCTTATCCAATACTTACGTTTCCGAGAAATAATGTAGCGGCTTTGACTGCTGTATTAAATAAATATGCTGCTCTTTTACCGGAGAATGGCAAATTAATGTTTACTGTTGCAATGCAGAGTGTATATAATAATCGTTTTGTAA
>JAZODZ010000197.1:0-2531 GCA_045597285.1 Myxococcota bacterium | reverse complement strand
CAACTTCCTCATTAATCATCATCGTGGCGATTTCCGCAGCAATCGAGGCACCGCTTCGACCGGCCATGATAATGGCAGTCAGAAGTGGCGACAATTCGCGTACCATCGAAATGCCGATCATGTCGGCCACGAGGATGTCTGCACCGAACATCCTGAGCAGTGACGCCGTTTGCAACGCCACGACGAGACCGATGAGGAGCGTCAACAGGCTGACAATGCCAAGCGCACCGAGGCCGATCTGATTGGCCTCTTCCCAGACAGCCCCTTTTCGGACGCGTTTTGTCTTGCGATCCTCAAAGATGCTGAAAACCAGCGTGTCTGCAATGAGCTGCAACAGCTCGATCATCCGGTCTTTGGTGGCCAGAATATCGCCGCCCTTGGCTTCAAACCAGTCGCCGATGGAAAACTTCTTCTTTTTCGGCGTGTCCAGCCAAAGAAATCGATCGAGGACTTTTGTAACTTTTGCGTTTGCCCCCGAAATCTCGATGGTGATGTTGCGTTCTTCTGCGATGCGCTTCATCAGCGACATCATGCCGCTGCCCACGGTATCCATGTCCTGCAATTCGTCCAGATTAATGAGTAGCGAGCTGTTGGGCGTGGTGCGGAGGACGATATCCTTGAGCTCTTTTGAATGCGACTCGACTTCGTGTAGGGTCAGTTCTCCCTTTAATGCCGCGCATTTGCGGCCGTCGAGCTGATTCGTCGTGATTTCGAGCATGGATACAGTCTGGTTCTCCTTTAACCAAAAATAGGCCGCTGGAGTTTATAGAAAAGCGCCTATTTTCACAACCACAAACAACTACACTATGAAAATATTGGTTACGTTTCGGCCTAAAAAATGATTCGCAGAAACAATGGGAAACTGTTAAAAAGCTCGCCGCCTTTTGGGGCTTAATATTGAAAGGAGTCACTCATGGAAATTTCTGAAATTACAGGAAGATTGAACGATCTGCGAGCTCGTTACGAAGAGCTCAGGAGGTATCTTTGACGTAGATCACGCCAAAGAAGAGGCCGAACGCCTCGATGCGGAATCCCAGGAGCCGGGGTTCTGGGACGATACCGAACGCGCTCAGGCGCTGATGAAGGAAAAGGGAAGCTATCAAACGATCGTGGACACGATGGCGGCCGAGCTTCGCCGCCTTGACGATGCCGCAGTCCTCATCGATTTGGCGAAAGAAGAAGGCGACACCTCTCTTGCCGAAGAAGCCATCCCGGAACTCGACGATGCCGAAAAAGGCATTCGCAAGCTCGAAATGCGCCGTATGCTGAGCGGCCCGAATGACAAGGGCGACGCGATCGTTTCGATTAACCCGGGCGCGGGCGGAACGGAAGCAATGGATTGGGCGAGCATGATTTATCGAATGCTGCTCCGATATTGCGAGCGCAAAGGCTATGGCGTCGAAATCGTCGATGAACAGCCCGGCGATGAAGCGGGCCTCAAAAGCGCCACATTCCAGGTCAGCGGCGAATATGCGTTCGGTATGCTCAAGGCCGAAAGCGGCGTTCACCGGCTCGTGCGCATTTCACCGTTCGATTCAAACGCAAGACGGCATACATCCTTTTGCAGCGTCTTCGTCTATCCCGTCATCGACGACTCGATCCACATCGAAATCAATGAAAAGGATATCCGCGTCGATACTTATCGTTCGAGCGGTGCCGGCGGCCAGCACATCAACAAGACCTCGTCGGCAATCCGAATCACGCACTTCCCGACCGGCATCGTCGTCACGTGCCAGAATGAGCGTTCGCAGTTCCAGAACCGAGATATGGCAATGAAAATCCTTCGCGCTCGCCTGTACGACAAACAGCTCCGCGAACAGGAAGCCAAGCTCGATGAAATCAACGCAAACAAGAGCGCGATTAACTTCGGCAGCCAGATCCGCAGCTACGTCCTGCACCCCTACCAGATGGTCAAGGATCATCGCACGAATTACGAAACGTCGAATACGGGTGGCGTCCTGGACGGCGATATCGAAGACTTTATTACGAGTTATCTCCTCTACTCGAACGGTGCCGGCGATCCGACACTGCTCACCAAAAAAGACTGATCACTTTGGAACGAGGCCGCCCCCCGCGGCCGTTTCTTTTTCTATCTCATAACGGCTTAAAATCATGTCAGAAGAAATCAAAACCAACATCAACAATGACGCGCTTCCGCCGTCGAACGAAAAATATGTGGCCGAATCGTACAACCAGATTATGAAAGGCCGCCTCGACAAAATCAAGGCGCTCAACGAAGTCGGCAAACTCGGCTATACCAACGATGGCTTTATGCCAGAGGATCACGCCGCCGATCTGAAAGCGGCCTACGCACAGAAACCAAAGGAAGAGCTCGAAGCCCTGAACGTCCACGCCAAAGTCGCAGGCCGCATCATGAGTATGCGCGTGATGGGCAAATGCTCGTTCGCGCATATCAAGGATCAGAGCGGCCAGATTCAGCTTTTTGTCAACCGCAACATCATCGGCGACGAGAATTATGCGGCATACAAGAAGTTCGACATGGGCGATTTCGTGGCCGCCGAAGGGCAGCT
>JAZODZ010000196.1:0-2730 GCA_045597285.1 Myxococcota bacterium | reverse complement strand
GAGCGTTCGATTATGGTAACTATTTAGCCCCCTGACGTTTTTACCAACCTCAATGTATTTGTTTTCGCCTACGCGGCGCTAGGCAGGGGTAATTGCCTATGTTCTGTGACAACATCCGTCGAAAATTGCCTATGTTCTGTGACAACATTCGTTAAAATTGCCTATATTCCGTGACAACATCCGTCAAAAATTGCCTATGTTCTGTGACAACATTCGTTGAAAATTGCCTATATTCTGTGTTAAATCCCTAGGAAAATGACTGGATGGAGGCAACGCACAATGGCATTTTATCGACAGATATTCGAGGCATTGGAATCATGGAAACAGTCAAAGCATCACAAACCGTTGATCATACGCGGAGCACGCCAGGTTGGGAAAACAACAGCCATACGTGAGTTTGGCCAGTCGTTCGACACTTTTGCCGTTCTTAACCTCGAAAGGCCTGAGGTACGTGCCATATTCGAAAGTGGGATGTCACCAAAGGCCGTATTTCAAAGAATTTGTCTCGAACAAAAGCTGTATCCTCGCGGAAATACGCTTCTTTTTTTGGATGAAATTCAGAACTCACCAAATGCGGTAAGCATGCTGCGGTACTTTTATGAGGATATGCCCGAAATCTATGTGATTGCCGCAGGTTCGCTGCTTGAAATCATGATGGATGTACACAAGGTGAGTTTTCCAGTCGGCAGAGTAGAGTACCTTTTCATGTTTCCCATGACTTTTCGGGAATTCCTAAAGGCAATGAGCGAGGATGCGTTGTTGGCTGTTCTGGAAGAAATGCCGGTTCCTGATTGGGCTTTGACGGCATTATATACCGCATTTCGTGAATACACGATGGTTGGCGGGATGCCCGAAGCTGTGGCACGTTACCGGGAACAGCGCAATATCCTCGACTGCATTCCTGTTTATCGCAATCTATTGATTTCATATCAGGACGATGTAGCCAAGTACGCGCAAAACCCTTTCATAGAACAGATTCTGCGGACATTTGTCGAAGCAGCCCCGCTCGAAACTGGAAAACGCATTGCGTTTGAAAAGTTTGCGAACACAAAATATAAATCCCGCGAATCAGGCGATGCTTTGCGTACACTGGAACGCGCCATGCTTTTGTATCTCCGTTACCCGGCGACTGCGACGTGCCTGCCATTGCAGCCTGATATATCCCGACGCCCGAGGCTTCAATTTCTCGACACTGGATTGCTTAACTACCGCGCGGAAATCCTAAGCGCATATCTATCCGACACGCCGCTCGATGCCATGTACAACGGAATGCTCGCTGAACAAATCGTCGGTCAGGAATTGCTCGCCTCGATCCCGGAAGAATTGAAAAAGCCGCTGTTCTGGGTACGCGAAAATGCCAATTCCAATGCCGAGATCGACTTTATTCAGACTTATCTCGGCGAACCGTTGCCGATTGAAGTCAAGTCTGGCAAGACGGGGACACTCCGTTCACTGCACTCTTTCATACACCTTTCGGGCATTCGTTATGCCGTCCGTCTGTACGGAGGTTCTATTCGTCTGGAGCAAGCCGTGACGCCCACCGGTGAATCGTACTGCCTTATCAATCTTCCCTGGTTTCTGGCAGACAGCATTGCCAAATACCGAGCGTGGGCACAGCAAGTATCGGGATTATAATATTAAATATATATTAATTTTTATAGGGTAAGGACGCATAAAAAATGACGAACACCCAAAAAAGCGCCGGTACCTACGGCACCGACGCTCATCTTCGCATAACCCCGAGTAAAAGCGATTTACCCCAATTATTTCTCCTCCTCTCCAATGGAGAGGGGGCAGGGGGTGAGGCCTTACCCTACTGTAACCCAGCACATTTCAAATACTTTGTTGCCAAGGCAACACATGCTTCCGGCACCCAGGTGGAAACCGTATTGTATTTGCCAAGATTCGATAACGGTCTGTCATACATTTCGATACTATTGCAACTCTGTGATGAAATACATACATAAGCTGCTTCCCATTCGGCTGTACATGAAGGATATAACGCACGATTGGCATCCATCGACTCGACACAACCGTCGTAATTTCGATAGACATGCGTATATTCACACTCGTTTATCATGGCATCACAATATTTTTTATTCGCGTTTGAAGTCGTGACAGGAGTGGGCGTACTCTTCACCTGACAAACCGTGTTATTGTAGCAGTAGTTGCTCGCGCACTCGTCATTGGTTGAACAGGCATCGCCGATTTCGAGTTTTGCACCCCAATTCGGAGCGCGGCAAACGTTCTCATAGCAGTTGTTGCTCACGCACATATCATCCGATGTACAGGCCTTGCCGTTGCCGACTTTGCCCGACGCCCCGCCCCAGTTCGCAGTCCGGCAGACCTTGCCTTCATAGCAGTTGGATGTGGCGCATTGATCATCGGAAGTACAAGCCTTCCCATTGGCAATCTTGGGATCCATCACACCGGCAGGATTGCAGACGTTCGAAACACAATTCCCACTCTTGCAATTGTCGTTTGTCGTGCAGGCGCTCCCGATTTCAACCTTGGCTTCCCCACCCCAGTTCGGCGTGCGGCAAACCTTGCCTTCATAACAATTGCCACTTTCGCAATCCTCGTTTTTCGTACAGGCCTCGCCATTGACCGTCTTCGTCCCGGCACAGTAACCGCTCTTGCAACTCTTGCTCGCGCATTGCGAATCCAACGAACAGACATCGCCGACTGCAAGCCCGCCCCCGCCCCAGTTCGGCGTGCGGCAAACCTTGC
>JAZODZ010000195.1:0-4449 GCA_045597285.1 Myxococcota bacterium | reverse complement strand
TTGACATACGCGCGGCAATCCGTTTTGAATCATACCCTGATAGTCCCGTCGATAAAGGTAATACGTCGATCGCCTATTCTTCCGAATTGCCTTCGTTCGCGACAGATTCCGGTTCATATTTTCCAACGAGCGCAGCCAACTTGTCCCAAAAGGCTTTCAAATCCGCATCTGACTCGCAGGACAACAGCCTTTCATCCGACATGATATTGGAACGGAAAATATCCTGACCTCTAAAGAAATTGAATACAGTTCCTCTCATTTCGTCTTGTTTGGTTTCATCGGTTTCTTTATCAATTTCTTTATCGAGATTTGCGAAATACTGCAGCGTCTGTTCATATTTTTCGAGGTTGGCACTGTAATAATCGTTGAGTTCTTTTGCCATCGTTTTGCAATCCTCGTCCTTTTCAATAATTTTAACCAGTGCCTCACCAAATTCATCGGCTACTTTTTCAGCTTCGCTGTCTGACTTGAAAGCACTCGCCACAGGCGCTTTTGCAGAGTCAGCGTCTTTTGCAGACTCGGCATCTTTTGCGGCCTCAGGTTTGGCATCCTTAGCGTCTTCGGCTGCCGGCGATGGTGTGTTTTGGGCTTGCTTGCATCCAACGACGCAAAGCAATGCAATGATGGCAAGTATAACTAGTCTGAATGATTTCATATAACCCCTTGGGTAAATTGTTTTGATATATACCAACAATTTGTTAGCCTACTACAGTACAACAGAATCATCCAGGTGTTATTGGTAACTGTTCAGCACACGGGGAATGAAAGCCTGCTCCAGAGCAGTTTAAAAACATCTCCACAAGACCCAACATAGCCGACACGATGTCGACTCGTGATCGGATAAAAAAAGCCGCACATTCTTATGGAATATGCGGCTTTGATTGAACTTGAATCCCTCGATTCGCTATTCAGTCTTTTCTTCTTCCTCTAATTTTTTTTCAGCTAATTTTTCAGCTTCTTTTTCTTCGGATTTCTCCTCGGAATCTTCTTCGGATTTCTCCTCGGAATCTTCATCGGATTCCTCCTCGGAATCTTCATCGGATTCCTCGTCATCTTCGCTTTCTTTAGCTTCGTCCATCTTGGACATGTCGCTCTTGAAGTAGAAGGCGATCATGCCGACCATGGAGAGAATGCCGATAAATCCGAGGACGACCCAGACGAGCCATGGGGAAGCGGAATTCCAGAGAACTTCGGTGGCTGCGAAGCTATCCGGGACTTTTTCTATTTCCTGCACTTTATCGACAACGCATTCGATATTGCAGTAATCGACAGGAACTTCAGTGACCCCTTTGCTCTTGACGATATCCATCAGGTTCTGAAGATCGATCGCGTTTTGTGCTTCCTTGAGCTGACAGGAATTCAGTTTGTCACCCAGTTCTTTTGTGAATTCCTCGAGGTTGCTGCCTTCAAATTTAGACAGGGCTTCATCGTAGTTTTTCTGGCAATTGTCTGAAAGTGCAAGACCGCGATCTGCGAGCATTTGCTTGAGTTCGGCGAGGTCTTTTCCACTATTTTTGATGAGTTCAGGCAGTTCCTCTTTTTTCATGCCCATTTTATCCATGAGGAATTGCTGCGCGTTGGTGATATCGAGTTTATCGGCTGGCACGTTTGTAATGCCATGGTTGGCAAGCCATTTGTGCCCGATTTCGAGTTTGGAAGAGAAAAAGCCGTAAAGCGGTCCGGAGAGGAAGTTTCCTGCGGCCCAGCCGATCGCGAATGGGATATTGGAAAAGCCCATATAAATGGCTTTTTTGTCTTTCGGTGCGGTCATTCCGATGTACTCGCTGAATTTTGGCGAGCAGATGATTTCACCGATGGCGAAGATGAAGATGGCGAGACATGCGATGCCGCCGCTCATCGTCAAACCACCGAGGACGAAGCCGATAACGGAAATAACCATACCGGTGATCAGTGCCGTCATCATCTTGAATTTGGAGAAGAGGGCCGAGAGCGGAAGGACGAAGAGAATGATGGCGAACGAGTCGATATTGATGACCATTTCGGGCTTGAGAGCGCCATTGGATTCATACCAGTCGAGCCCTGAGATGAGCGGGATTTGAAGCAGGAACTCGCCAACGGCGCGGCGATCAACCCATTCCTCGAGGAAATTGGGGAGAAGATCCCACAGCTGCATGAACATGAGCCAGAAACCGGAGACGATGAGCAGGAAAAACATCATCGACTTGTCGTTCCACAAAGTGCCGAGGGTCTTGAAAAAGACGTCGGATGCGGATGTTTCTTTTGCTTTTTTGAGTTCTTTTGCGGTTCGTTTGGGTTCGCGGAAAAAGAGAAGGGTGATGACGAGGTTGAAGAGGGTGACGAATGCGGCTCCGTAAAAGACGTAGTGCCATGTCGGTGCCTGATCATTGCCTCGCAACCAAGTGGCGAGCATCGGGGCCAGGAAACCGCCGATATTGACAACCCAGTAGAACAGGCCGAATCCGAAACCGGATGATTTCTTTGTCAGGGATTTGGCAACGATGCCCTGGACAGGCGGCTTGAAGATGGCGGTACCGAGACCGATGGTGCATCCTGCGAGCAGCATGATCCAGAAGTTGATGGTAGGATCGAGAATTGCCGAGCCTGTGAGAAGTGTGGCAACGTTGAGGACGTTGGCCATCAACAGATAGCCGAGTGTGTTGATGATGAAGGCGACGATGAGGGATTTTTTATATCCGAAAGATTCGCTGTATCCGCCGGAAACCATGGGGACAAGGCACTGGATGAAGGCCCAGATGCCGTAGATAACGCCTTTTTGTCCCATCGAGAGGCCGAGACCTCCGGTTCCGACAGAAACCATCATCAGCGGCAAAACAGCGCGAATGCCGAAGTATGCGAGTCGTTCACACGCTTCCTGTGCATTCGAGAGCCAGAATGCCGGTTTGATTTCTTTCATGGTGCTTTTAACTGACATTATGGAAACTCCTGTAAGAGAATGCGTCTGCATCTGCCAGTTGGAATTGCAGACGCCGATTTGGAAAAGGATAGGCAGACGTGTGCCAATAACCTACATTGTAAGTTTAACAGAAAATCTTGTCAGTTGTTAGTTGTTAGTCATTATATCAGCCACCAATATTGATTTTAAATAAGAAGCTCTGACAAATGATATCGATTGTGTGCGAACCCAAAAAAGCCCCCGGTTGCCGGGGGCTTTTTTAGTCATAGTCCGAGGTGCGTCACGTCTTGCGCCACGGTGTCAATTTCTGCGGCTTCCGGATTGTTTTGTATCGCGGGCGAGCGCAACCAAACGATCGACGTGTTCATTGTGCGTGATGCCGATATGGGCTTTAACTTTGAGCAGCTGCAGGTTTGGAAAGTCATTCATTCGAATACGAATTTTTTCGATCAGATCGAGATTCTGCTTGGGTTTCATGCGTCCAGTCAGGACGCCGATGGCATAATTTGAATCGGAATAGAGCAGGACGGGCAGGGACGGGTTTTTGATATTGTTGAGCGCGATGAGGATGGCGTTGAGCTCGGCGACGTTGTTGGTCGAATTGCCGAGGTATTCCCAGATTTCGAGCGAATGCTCGCCATACATGAGGAGGACGCCGGAACCGGCCGGCCCCGGGTTCGGACTGGCACCGCCATCGGTATAGGCCACGATTGTGTTGGGAGGGATGACATCCGGTGCTGCCAACGGTTTGACCGATGTCACGGGCACCTTTCTCGGCTTCGGAGGTTTGGTGACAGACTCGTCGAGTTCGACGGGCTCCGCGCCGGGAATCATCGTCAGGTTTGCCCTCGTCGTCGTATATTCTGCGGCATCGCCTCGATTCTGATATCGATAGCGAATGAGCCCGTTACTACCGACTACGGGCATCAGATTGTCGTCAACTTCGACATAAATTTTAATTTTGTTTTTAAACAGCATTCGAAGCCAGCGCATATATACCTCGTATCGCACCATAACGATTTGCGCGTGCCGTATGCCAATAGGCACGCGCCGGCGGCGTATCGACGAAGGCGATAGCCGCCGATAAAAAAGCACAAAAAAATAAAAAATCATAACCCTAAAAATTGTACATCAAATATCTTTTTGTTCTAAGATAGAAAATGTCGTATAATGATGACGCCACAGGAGTGACACGCCACAGGAGTGACAATGAAAAAATTTTTATGGTTAAGCGTAGCATTGCTCATGATGGGCTGTGCGACGCAACAAAATAGCGCGTTTACAGAGCGAGATAAAATCCTTCTCGAAGGAAGGATGGATGATCTAGAGGCGGCAGAAATACGGCAGAAGACAAAGATTGCGTCTCTAGAGAAGCGCGTGGCGCAATTGGAAGACATGGTGTCGATGCTTTCGCGCCGCACATCGATGGAAGCGCGTGAAGTCGTCAAAATAGAACCCGAGAGTCCACAGGTTTCAGCGCAGTTTGATTATCGGGGAGCGGCACCTGAAAACGACGATGTTTATGAGGATATCGTCATTTCCGAAGAGAAAAA
>JAZODZ010000194.1:0-12058 GCA_045597285.1 Myxococcota bacterium | reverse complement strand
TGCTAACACGCGTTTTGTTCGTATCTGGCATTTAATTATATATATTGCATTCCAAATTGAACAGAACGGACGGATTTAAGCCCCATATCCATCCATTTTTTTTGAATTTCCTCGATGCGCTGGAAAGGAACGCAGGCAATGACAAAGCCACCGCCACCGGCACCGGTCATTCTGGCACCAAAAGCGCCCAAATTTAGTGCTTCCTTAACAGCTTCATCGACACGCGGGGGAACAATACCAAGGGCATTATACAATTCGTGTGTCTCGTTCATGCATCGTCCTGCTTCGGACAAATCCCCTGTTTGAAAGGCTGTGATCAGATTCGCGACATTATCCCGGGAAACGGCTTTAAATGCAGCATATTGAAGTGGTTTGTTTTTCTTATAATGCTTAATAATCTGGTAGGGCGATGTATTTGTTCTCGGGCCAGTGGAACCGACGACAAAAAAGAGAGGACATGCGGGCGTGACAGGTTCCGGCGCAGTTCCGCGGCAATATTTGAATATTTTATGATAAGCGATTGCAGTATTATCGATCCCGGAAACCGGGCCGTGCCACTCATTTTCTAACAGTGTACCGAACCATTTAATATAATTAGGATGGAGTTCATCTGCATAGAAATGTTTTAACATGGCCTCTGTAATGGCCTGACATAGCGCCGATGATGAACCGGCTCCCTGGCCAGGCGGGATATTGCTTCGAACCTGGCAACAAAACCCTGTGCCTGAATGACAGACGGCTTCGAGATCGATCCCCAGTTGCTCAGCAGACAGGACGATGAGCTGTCTGATACATATTTGAAATTCTTTATTCAATTTGTCCAGATATGACAGTTCGGAATCGAATTTACACTCGGTTACAAGCGAATCTCCCGGAATTTCTTTGAGCAGAACCTGTGTTGAGAAACAGTCAGCTGGTATGACAAGCCCCGGTTCACCTTCGACAACGAAATGTTCACCGGCAAGAATAAACTTAGAATGAGCTAAAGCGATGGTAGACATAATATATAGATTAATTGCAGTTAATTTTGAGGTACATACTGTCCTCGTAGGTTTTATTTTGCGGATTCTTATTGAGTTCACAGCGAACAACAACTTTTTTGTGTTGAACCTGTGGGCTTTTGCACAAAAAGTTCTTAACTGTCGATGTCATGGATTTACGTTTAAATTTATTGTCCCCTGGAAGTGCAATTCCGAAATCATTTTCCAGCTCCCATTTAAATTCTTTCAGCGTGTGCGTGCTATCTGTACGACAACTCACAAATCCCTCGTTACCAGAGCCGGCATAATTGTAATCTATGACTGCCAATGGCGGACAGGCAAACTGCACTTTTACCGGTACGTTGTTCGCCGGTTTGCCCTCGATTGTCTGGTGACAGCTCACTTCAAACTTGGATGACTTGTGTTCGATTTGAAGTTTATCCGAACAGAAACTCGAAATAGCCCAGTTCTCTGTGATCGCGGTATTCAGAGGCGGCATGGTTTTGTCGGAGATGACCGTAATGGCTTTACGGTCATTGGGCAAACTTAATTTACAGGTGAAATCTATGGGTTTGATACTCGTTTTGTTTATCAGGTCAGCCATGTCCCGAAATCCGTCAGAGTCTTTTTGCGGCATGAGGGGAAGGTCAGGGGTACTAGGCATATCATTGCCCACAGGTGCGGCCATGATGTCCGGTCGTTCAGGTGCATTCGCGTCAATACTATCGGGATCACAATCGACATGAATGATGGTATCAAATCCGCCAAGGACGGGTTCCTGCTGATCGTTAATCTGTTTGGTCTCCTCCCAATGAATATCGAACGAATTACCGTACTTTTTCAAAATCATGGGGTTGCAGTAATCCATCTTCATTTGTGCTTCAGTGAAAACATCGTCGGGACGCTGGTTCGAATGATGATAAGCCTTGAACGGATCGGAATTAATTTCTGAAGTCAGATAGCCGATATAACTGCGAATCTCGGATATCGCTTTGTCAGATGGGGAAGTTGGCTTGTCAGGTTTCTTCTCATCCGCATCAAAAGTCAGTTGTTTGACAGGAACCTCCTTACAGTCCGATTTGAAATAGAGGTCTTCTTCCTCTAGTTTGCCATCATGCACCTCAGTGCCGTGACAATAGACGACAAATTCTTTTCCATTAAGCTGAGTCCCTACAAGCATTCGATCATTGTCTTCTTGGCAAATTTTCTTTTTGACAGCATCGTTGAGTGTTGCCTTGTTGAAAATGATATCCTCAAATGAATAAGAACGGATATCGTGAACAGACCAGCTGAATTCTCGAGCCGTATAATAATTGTCGATATAGCATAAAGCCTTGGATGTCTTCCCTGAGCCGTCGTCACTAAAATCTACATGGCTTGCTTTTGGGCATGAAATCTGAAAATTTTTGGTCACATCCGTCGTAACGATATTATTATAAGCATCGACATCTCTTCCCTGACACACAATGTCGTATTTATCGGTATTATTAATCAGCTGATTCTTTTCAGAGCAATACTTATGTTCAAAATATGCTTCAATTTCATCGTCATTGGAAGTCCCGGTACGGAACAAGTTGATGTTCTCAGAAGTGACCAACTTTGGTTTGGGCTGCGGTTTATTCTTCCTAGCTTTGGGGGCAGGAAGCCTTATGTCGCATTTTAAAGAAGTATTGGCATGTGTGGGAACATTGCGGAGCTTTTCATCATATTGTTCATTGTCAAAACCAGGGCAAACGATTTTAAGGTAAAACAAATCGTCGAAATCAGCCCTATCGGTCAAGGAACAGCGCACGACATATTTATGGAACTGTAGATCGGCATTTTTGCAGAACCAATTCGTAGCATCAGGAATATGACTATCGGGTTTATAAGGTGCTGTCGCATACGTAGCTGACGAACGCGGCGCATATCCGAATTCCTCACTGGTCCGCAACGCATCTATTTTACAATCCGTACTGGCATTTTTGGGAACTATGGTACTGGAAGGCAAATAACTATAATCCACACGCTTTAATTCGGAAGGACAATCTATGTGGTACCTGGCACTAAATCCCGTAGGCATGACAACCGCATCACGATTATTTTTTGAATCATAACCACTCTTGATTTCATAACAGTCAACATCAAATGAGTCTGTTCCATAAAAAAATTGATAATAGCCGCTACATATATTTTTTTTAATCTGATTTTTACTGAATCTATAAATGGCAGGTTTCCGACTCTTTCTCGTCATGAGTTCCTGTGAATAGGTTCCAAAATCGATATCACATCGAATTTCTTTTTCGTCGCCGAGGGGAGCTTCACGCAATACACGTTCTTCCTGCTCGGCTTCCAAGTCTTCATTATCAGCAGCTTCGGGGGCGTCATCTAAGTATTCCGTCGAACGTTTGCATCCCATTAAACAGCTCGCCACGAGAAAAAGAATAACTGCTTTTTTCATGCTATCAATCCTCGAAACATTGTGAAAACTCTATTATCAAATATCACCGAGCAGATGCAAACCATTTATCATGTGAGCACCTGACATGATCAAGATGCCATCCATGTACACAAACAATGCACGCACACATCAGGCCACGGAGAACACAGCTCCCGCAATCCCTCGTATTCTGTTGAAATCCCACAACAAACAATTCTCTGGCATCCCAGTAAATGATTTATTGTCTTTGTTCGACGCGATAGATGAGACCATCCTCGTCGATGTGAACAATGAGAGAAAAGTGCATGGAAGCCTCACTGATTTTCTGCTCATCTCGGACATAACCAAAATTAATTTTCGCAGTTCCCTCTTTCAGTGTTCTGAAAGCAAACACTTTTTTACCCGCAATACCACGCTTTTCATTAGGCTTTATGGCATAGTATTCATTGGTAGTCTCAACAAGCGGGGTAGGATTTTCGGCTGCGTATTTCCAAATTGCATTCGACGGTTTTTCAGTCAGTTCAACACTGAAAAGCGTTTTTTCATAACTCAGATACCCATCATACCCGTTGATTTTAATCTTTTTGGGCTTTTTCATTTTTAACGCGTCTGGAGCCTGAAGTTCTTCTTCTTCCTCCGCCACAACCGATTCTTCGGCAGGAGGATTGACCTTGTTGGGCGGTGCCGCCAACGGAGCCGACGCCGGCTGTACCGTTTCTTCAGGTTCATCGACGTCCTCGCCTGTCAGGATATGGCAAGATGTAGCACTAAACAATAAGGCGATGGACATAAAAGCGGGAATAATAACGGACTTGCTGAACATATTGAACTCCTAAACGAAGGATTAGACTAAAATTGAGGTGTTGCCATCAGACATAGCAACACTTCATTATAATGAATTTACATGGGTTTTGTGAAGCAAAAACTTAGTCGTGCTACAACTATTGTAACTATGCGGACATCGCGCTTGCAAAATCATCAGTGGGCTGAACAGTTGCCCAAAAAGTCGTGACCACCATTGACAAATCCTTTAATTTTTCCAATACACTGCACACATAATGGTGTGCACTATTGAGCAATTCGATAAAGGAGTATCGCAATGAGTGGTTCATGTTTCGAAAATATGCGTCCTTTTGTTATATCTGTAGAAGTTTGTCGCAAAAACACAACGGTCTGTTTTGAGAAAACTAAACGCAGCCTATGCCGTTATCCAGGAGAAATGGATTACGAGAGTTTTTCATATCATTATGAAGCTGACTGTGACGGAGACGGCATCTATGAATGCAAGAATATCACGGGGGATTTCAAGCATAAATTCGAGAAGCCTGGAACGTATCGCATTGCCTTGCGAGGCCATATCCCCGGTTTGTATATCACGGATGGAGTACATAAATCTGGATTCACACATGTTGAGTTTACTCACAAATTGTTGCAAGACAGGATTTTGGCCAATCCGGCGGTTAAAGGAACGGAACGATACGAAGAACGCATTCGGATGAACTACGATGCTCTTTTACCATTTCCATTGGAGTATCCAGAACTTCCCAAAAGTGAAAATGCAGGCAAAAGTATAAGTGATTGCGAACTGGAGGAAACCCGCAAATCATATCTTACTCAGGAATATCTTGCCAATCGCGCTGCAAATTACATCGAGCATGAACAAAAACTGAGGAATCGATTGAATATGGCGGAATTGGAAGAACTCAAAATCGACAGGCGAAGATGCAGTTATTATATCCGTAGCGTCGAACAGTGGGGCGATATTGAATGGAAGACGATGTATGGAATGTTTGAAAATTGTCGATATATGCACATCTTTGCAAAAGATGCCCCAAATCTCAAATGCGCGACAAGTCTTGAGGAGATGTTCTCTGGCGCAGAATCGATAAATGAAAGCATTGAGCATTGGGATGTCTCCCATATTTCGAATTTTCGAGGTATGTTTAGCAATGCGCTTCGATTCAATCAGCCACTCAATCGGTGGAATGTATCCAGAGCGATCGACATGCGTTCCATGTTTCGTAACGCATATTCGTTCAATCAACCGCTCGACAGTTGGGACGTAAGCCATGTTCAGGATATGAACGCAATGTTTTCTCACGCTTACCATTTTAATCAACCGCTCGACAGTTGGGATGTGAGCCATATTCAGGACATGTCTTCGATGTTTTCGAATGCGATTAAGTTCAATCAGCCACTGGAACGCTGGGATGTGAGCCATGTCGAAGACATGAACGATATGTTTTGTACAGCGATAAGTTTTAATCAGCCTCTAAACCATTGGAATGTTTGTCGTGTCTGGAACCTCAGGAGAATGTTTTATGAAGCACTTTCTTTCAACCAGCCACTCGATCGATGGGATGTATCTCAAGTCACAGATATGTACGGTATTTTCAGCGGTGCAAAATCTTTTAATCAGCCGTTGAATTCATGGAACGTCAATCGCCAGTGCCTCGAAGTGAATTTTTCAGACTGGTATCCATATCGTTCATTTAATGAAGCGTCGATAAGAAGAAACCTGTTTGATTATAATACGGTTTTCAATGATACCGCTTTCGTAGAAAAATTGGTTAATCTCGGAAATGAGTTGATGATAGATCAATCATCCAACTACAGCTCCATGATGGAAAATTCTTACTTGAATACGCCAGTTCAGCCGACAACTAAACCATTCATAATCACAGTCGTCGTCTGCAAGGATAATACTGTCGTCAAAATCCACGAAGTCAATGGCGACTGGACATACTGGATGTATGATTCATTTTCAAATCGCCACGAAACTGTCGCAGACGGGCATGGTGAAGGAAAATACACAACACGTCCAAATGAGAAAGGCATTCTAAAAATTCGATATCGCAAAGCCGGCGTGTACCACATTTCGATTATGGGACACAGCAACGGACTGGCTTTCTACGATGTGATGAAAGACGGGAAATACGTATATTATTTTAGCGAAGTCGTGCAATGGGGCGACAACCAATGGAAGACTATGAACAATATGTTTCATGGATGCAAACGATTAAACATCACGGCCAAAGATGCACCGGATTTGCGGCTTGTTCGAAATATGAGCTTTATGTTTTGCGGTGCAGAATCGATGAATGCGCCGATCAATCATTGGAACGTTGAACACGTCATCGATATGCACGGATTGTTCTATGGTGCCAAATCATTTAATCAGCCACTCGACAGATGGAATGTATCCAACGTGCATAGAATGAACTGCATGTTTTATGGTGCATCTTCATTTAATCAGCCACTCGAAATGTGGGATGTACGTCACGTTGAGGACATGGACTATATGTTTGCAGATGCAAAATCCTTCAATCAGCCACTCAACGCATGGCAGGTGCGAAACACCAAAATTTGCACCAATATGTTCAATGGTGCCGAATCGTTTAATATGCCGCTGGATAAGTGGGATATGTCCCTGTGCGACGATTTGACGGGAATGTTTGCCAATGCCATTTCTTTTAACCAGCCAATCGAGTCATGGGACGTTTCGAATGTCACGGACATGACCGGTATGTTTTCAAATGCAAGGTCATTTAATCAGCCACTCGATAAATGGGATGTTTCACACGTGACGTGTATGGCCCTGATGTTCAGAGGTGCAGAATCCTTCAATCAACCATTAAATCATTGGGATACCAGCCACGTGATGTCGATGTTTGATATGTTCGTTGGTACAGACGCGTTCGAACACTCGCTCGAAAATTGGGACACAAGCTGTGTCGAGGATCCTGTTAATCATGCGTGAAATAGAGTAAGAGCATATTTGGGTTCATCGAAAGCCCCCTGAATGGAAGCTGAAGAATGGACAAATGCTCTCAACACACATAGAAGAAGCCCATTAGGGCTTCCTTTTGAGGCTGTTTAAGAGATGCCCGAAACGATATTTGGCAAATACAGAATAACGGTTGAAAAACTGGCCGAAGGTATTGTGAACGAATACCACAGCCGGGCATTGCTCTATTGCACGGATGCTTTCAATCTGCGCCATCCGGCATCCGTCCGCATACCGTCGGTCAAGAAATCTTTGCCGTGGATTACCTGGGATATGTTGCTGAGATCGGAGCAAGTCACTTTGGTGGACGAGTTGCTTCGGCTCGGCGCAGATATCAATACACGGGATTACCGTCGCAATACTTTGCTTCATCTCGTTCGCGAAGAAGAGATTTTTCAAATACTCATCCGCAACGGTGCTGGGGTTAATTTATATAATATCGACGGCATGACACCGCTGTTTACATGCAAAAGAATCGAATTCGCCAAACAGCTTATCGATGCCGGTGCCGATGTCAATTATCAAATTCCGGGCGATGGATGCAGCTGTGCCGAAAACCAAGTCGGATGCAGTCCGCTTCATCTTTGCAACAGTGTCGATATGGCAAGGCTGCTCATTCGTCATGGTGCTAATATCGATGCAGTTGCGGCTGAAGGAACGCCACTGCATTACCACTGTGCCAAAGGACATCTCGAAATCATCCGTCTTTTGGTCCGGCGCGGTGCTGATTTGAATGCCGTGAACAACCGTGGCATGACGCCATTCATGTATATCCGCGATAATACTGTTCGCGATAACCTCATTCTGAAATTGAATTTGATCGAAACCGAACATGGACTTGAACGACGTGTTCGAGAGAAAAAACAACCCGATCCTCTACCCACAAAGCCAAACAAAACTGAAGACAATCTTTCTACCAAAGGATCTAAAACCACTACAGAAAGCTCGAAGCCCAATCATCAAAACGACTCGTCAGGAACCGAGAATAGAGAACGCCGTCCGTCAACTCCTAAGAATATCACCGGACAACGCCATTCCGATAATCGTCAAAACGATGTCGAACAACCTGAACATTCAAATATACTCAGTTCCATCTTCGACTCACTCGCAGAGTTACTCCCTAATCCATTGAGAAATGCAATACGCAATTCACGCCAACGAAATCGAACACAACGAAACTCTGCTCCGCAAAATACAACCAATCGAAATACGACTAATCGAAATACAAATAGACGAAATCAACCAAATCAAAACACTAATAGTAATAACAACAATAATAATAATAACAATACAACAAATGATTATCGCTTTGACCTGGATTACGATGATAAAATAAAAAAAACAAGACGTGTCAAAGGCTCACAACCTCAGCCCGATCATCGATTCGATCTCGACTTCGACGATAAACCAGCCAAACGGCGCAAGAAGCGCAATTCAACCGATGATGATGGAACATCCGGTAATCGTTATGATTTGGATTTTGATGATGATTAGAATTGTTTGGATGCCCCTCACTCCTTCTTCTCGATCATATCTTTGAGCTTCGGCGTGTCAGATGAGGGATGATTTTTTTCCCTTGCCAGAGATTTGGATTGCTCCAGCATACGAGTTGCGCGTTCATGCGCTGCAATCGCATTGGGATTAGTCGGGGCATCCTTTGGCTCAATACGCATGGTTTGGTGTTTATGGATGAGATCTTTTACAACCTCGCCTCCGATGATCAGGCCAGCCGCCGAGGGAACGAATGCATTGCTCGCCGGAATATCCCTTCGTTCGGTGCATTTACGCATATTCTTGTCGGGACAAATGCAATGAAACCGGCATGAAATCGTGTCGTCGTCGATTGGACGCAATGCCTGTTCCTCGCTATAGACACATTTTAATTTGGGAATACCGAGCTTTTTGAGCTCCTTGCGCATGACGCGAGCAAGCGGATCCATGCTCGTTTTATAGATATCTGCGACTTTGAAGGCTGTAGGATCGAGCTTATTAGCGGCCCCCATGCTGCTCATGATGGGAATATTGAGTTCGTAACATCTTTTGATGATGTCAATTTTAGCCGTGACGGTATCGATACAGTCGACGACATAATCATACTGCGTAAAATCGAATTGATCGGCATTCTCAGGAAGGTAAAACATCTGATATTTACGGACGATGCAACGAGGGTTGATATCGAGAATGCGCTTTTCGGCCACATCGACTTTATATTGCCCAACGGTTGAAATCAGGGCATAAATCTGGCGATTGATATTGGTCATGCAGACTTTGTCATCGTCGATGATATCGAGTGCACCAATTCCGCTACGCGCAAGGACTTCGACGACATAACCACCGACTCCGCCAATGCCAAAGACGGCCACACGCGAACCCATCAAGGTGTCGATGGCCGGTTTACCCAATAATAATTGTGTTCGTGAAAACTGATTTTGCATACTATTTGTGATAATCCTTAAAATCTTTGTAGCCTCCGAGAGACTTGCCATTCCCGGTAGATGATCATATAGCATATATAAATCATGCGCAAATTTTTGCTACATCTTCATTCTGAATCACAATCAGTTGACGAACTATGCTTACCGCCTATTGCCTCATTTCAGTAAAATCACGTAATTCAGAAAAACTTTTAGCGCCTTAAGATTGATTGACAAATCTAAAATCAGTTTCCTATAGCATGATGAAGCAGATGAACTGTTGTCGGGAATTAATTTCGCTTTCGATTGGAGATGTTAATTCCTATATTCTCAGGAG
The DNA here is from genome assembly GCA_045597285.1 of Myxococcota bacterium. Taxonomy (GTDB): domain Bacteria; phylum Myxococcota_A; class Bradymonadia; order UBA4248; family UBA4248; genus UBA4248. The sequence goes on along the minus strand of JAZODZ010000194.1, from coordinate 2,121 downwards.
GCTTTTATGGAAGAAAAGAATCAACGAATCAGAATGTTTTGCTTCGGCGAACTCGGAAAGATGTTTTATGACATCTATGGCAATGAACTGGGAGAACGTTTTTCATTCGTTCCGATTCAGGAACCGAATGAATTGCAATCTATTAAATCTGATTATCCGGATTCTAAAAATGAAAAATGGATGCTGATAACGGAATATGAACCGCAAATATGGAAAAAATACCTTGAAGACAAACAAATTCAGCAGTTGCTGACGAATGTTGAACTCAAGTTTATCATCAATCATCCGAAAAATAATATCATACCTCTCGACGAACGTCGCCTGATTCACCTGATGGGCCTCGATTTTGACGCCGGAAAAATCATACTCGCCATGCCCGATAGCGATAGAAAAATGGCCTTGGAAACAGTATGTGCCACAATTTTTGACTTACTCGGCTCGATCTATAAATCTGGATATATCACTTTCGATTATGAAGATCTGTTCATGCCCGGACATTATCCCAACTGGTATGGCATGATTTATCATGGCAATAGCAGTAATACGAGTCAATTAATAGATGTTACAAGGGGAATTAGTGAACAAATTCGTAAAGAAATTGCGCCAAAAGATATATTATATGCTATATTGATTATGACGATGCCTTGTAGTTCAACATTAAGTGATATCAGTAAAATTGCGGGAACGATCGAAGAGGTCCTTTCGCCAGATGACACAGCCATGATTTGGGGGCATATCAGTTCAGAAACTGAATGCGGCGTAACCCTCGTGCTTTATCGTAAACTTAAAGCCGAATAGAAGTGTGTACCTCTCTCCAACATATCCACTGTGGTAAAAAAACAGCCAGAAATAAGGAGGTTATGATGTCAGATTTAGTCGAAAAAGCGCTTGAATTTGCGACGAAATGTCACAAGGGACAAGTCGATAAGGGTGGATGCGATTATATCGAACATCCGAAACGGGTCGCCGCAAAGTGCGAGAACGATGACGAAAAAGTCGTGGCATTACTCCACGATACGATAGAAGACTGTGGCGTCACGGTTCAGACACTTCGCGAGTGCGGATTCCCGGACGAAATCATCGCGGCCGTGGAATCGTGCACGAAGAATAAAAATGAGGATTATTTCGATTACGTCCGAAGAGCGCGTGACAATAGAATCGGCCGCGTCGTGAAGATGCACGATCTCGAGGATAATATGAATATCCTTCGAATGGCGAGCTTATGTTCCGTACGCCATGATATTCTGGAACGCGATCTTCGAAATGGCGAATACTGCCTGCTAAAAGATAAAGATTTGTATCGATTGAATAAATATCTTGCAGCCTATCGGATTTTACAGGGAGACTAGTGCACGGTGTACGCAAAGTCATTATCTAAAGCCACAAAAAAGCGGCTGATTCCTCTTGGAAATCAGCCGCTAAATTCTATTGAACGCGAATAGAATTAGACAGAGGGTTTAGCAATCGCGGGTTTCGCAGCGGGAGCTGCGGATTTGTGGCTGTCTTTCGAGGAGATGATTGGCATGTCGAGGCCGACCATGTCATAGACATCTTTCATCGGGGGAACAGCTTTCATCATGGAGCTGAGGAAGTTAGAAGTGGTGGAAGCACCATCGGCACCGCTCATGGAATCCCAAACAGTGATCTTGTCGATATTGATGCTCTTGATGGCTTCGACCTGGGTCTTGACGAGCTCTTCGATCTTGTCGGTCATCATGAGGCGAACAGCGGCATCCGGATCGCCATTGGCGGATTTAACGAGTGACATAAAGCCTTCAGCGCGTTTGGCGAGCTGTGCTTTGTAACCGTCTGCTTCAGCCTGCATTTTAACGAGGAGGGCGTCTGCCTGACCTTTTGCTTTGCGACGAATGGCTTCAGCTTCAGCTTCAGCGGCGATTTCGATACGTTTTTTCTCGATTTCGGCCTGGACCAGAATATCGGCCTGCATCGTAGCTTTCTGACGTTCGGCACGGGCAAGCTCTGCTTTTTCTTCAGCGGAATAGGCTTCGGCGAGTGCTTTAGCGTTCTGGACTTTTTCAGCCGAGTAAGCACGGGAACGAGCTTCAGCTTCGGCTTCGCGTCTGCTGGCTTCCGAAAGGGCGATGGCTGCGGCAGCCTTGT
>JAZODZ010000193.1:0-5016 GCA_045597285.1 Myxococcota bacterium | reverse complement strand
GCTGACGCAGAGCCTAAGAATCAGGGAGATACGACAATGACAGAAAGAATCACACAAACCGCAGGCAGAACACAGCTAGGTGAGTTTTCACCGATGTTTGCGCATCTCAACGACGATGTATTGTTTGGCGAAGTCTGGAATGAAAGCGCCATCGATGTGAAAACCAAATGTATCATCACCGTGGTTTCGCTGATGGCTAGCGGCATCACGGATTCGTCGTTATCGTATCATTTACAGAATGCGAAGGCGCATGGCGTTACGAAAGAAGAAATTGCCGCGATTATCACGCATGCTACGATGTACGTCGGCTGGCCAAAAGGCTGGGCAGTTTTCAGACTTGCCAAAGAGATTTGGAATGAGCCGATGCCCGTGACGAGTGAAAAGGATCGATATCAGAATTCCATCTTTTTCCCGATTGGTGAGCCGAATCCGTATGGCAAGTATTTTACTGGGAAAAGCTACCTGGCTCAGGTTTCCAAAACGCAGGTTCCCGTGTTTAATGTGACTTTCGAGCCGGGATGCCGCAACAACTGGCATATCCATCATGCAACCAAAGGCGGCGGCCAGATGTTGATTGGTGTCGGAGGCCGCGGCTGGTACCAGGAGGAAGGCAAAGCGCCCGTGATGATTACACCGGGTACGGTGGTCAATATTCCGGCGAATGTCAAGCATTGGCACGGCGCGGCTGCGGATAGTTGGTTTTCGCATCTTGCACTCGAGATTCCCGGCGAAAATGCCAGCAATGAGTGGCTCGAACCCGTGAGTGATGCTGCATATCGCAAATTGAAATAGGAGGAATGAGAGAATGAAAACTCGGATTTTACTCATATCATTATTATCACTGCTTCTCGCGATTGGGTGTACCGAAGAAAATAAGACAACCAAAACAGCGGCCTCGCAAAATACAACTGAGAATCATAATCCGGAAACACCGTCAGACAATCCAAAAGATCCCACAACGCCGACCGAACCCACAACGCCGACCGAGCCCACAACGCCGACAGACAATCCTCAAGATCCTGAACAACAGGAAGCAACGACTTTGCAGGCAAAAATTGATGATACGATTGTACACATTCAATGGGAAGATAACGACGCCGTCAATGCACTCAAAGAGATGGCCAAAGCTTCTGTCGTTACCGTGAATATGTCGCAAAATGGCGGTTTTGAACAGGTCGGTCCTCTGGGCAAGTCTTTACCGAGAAACGACAGTCAGACAACGGCGCAGCCTGGAGACATTGTGCTTTATTCGGGCGATCAGATTGTCGTCTTTTATGGTTCGAATTCGTGGAACTATACGAGGCTTGGCAAAATTACGGACAAATCCGAAGCAGAACTCAAAACCTTGCTGGATAAAGACAATGTGACACTGTATTTATCTATAGGTTCAGAGAATGTGCAACCGGATCCTGTCCCGGCCGAAAAGAAATCGCTCGTGGCTTATTTCTCGGTCACAAAAAATACAAAAGCGATAGCAGAATATATTTCTGAATATACTGGGTCAGTGCTTTATGAAATCGTTCCTGAGCAACCCTACACCGATGCCGATATCAATTATGGTGACAGCAGCAGTCGCACGTCGATAGAGCAAAATGATCCAAATGCTCGCCCGGCCATCGCATCCACAATTGAGAATATCGATCAATACGATATCATTTATTTAGGCTATCCCATCTGGTGGGGACAGGCACCCAAAATTATGTACACATTTTTGGAGAGCGTTACCATCAAAGAAAACGCAACGATTGTGCCGTTTGTCACATCCGGAAGCAGTCCCATCGGTTCGAGTGCCACAAATCTGAAGTCTTCTGCATCTTCGGCCAATTGGCTGGAGGGGCGCAGATTTGCTGCCGGAACGGATAAATCGATCGTGACACAGTGGATAGACAGTCTCAACCTGAAATAGAGTAAAGAGGAGTTATTATGACAAATTCATCATTACCGAAAATTGCACTTGGCGCCTGGGCATGGGGAAACGACGGATGATATCCAACGCATCGAATCGTACGCTGAAAAAGCTGGGTTAAATACAATCCGATATTGGGAAAAAGAAATGAAATAAAGGTGCGAATATGAAACTATCGATCATCGGGATTCGTTTAATTTGCTTATGTATTGGTATGGTTGCCATGATGTCTTCTGTTTATGCGCAAGATGTGCAAGATGTCATCGATGTCCACAGCCATATTCTGACGCAGGAATTCAAAACACAGATTAAAGCGCATCATGCAGAACTTGAGGAAGGATTTCCTTTACCTGCCTGGAATCTCGATGATCACATGCGTTGGATGGACCAGACGGGGATCCGGCAGTCCATTCTGACGATGGCCGCACCGCATCCCTATTTTGGAAATGCGGAAGAAAGCGCCCGTATTATTCGCAAAGAGAATGAAGCTGCTGCACAAATCAAAAAGCAGTATCCGGATCGATTTAAATTCTGTGCATCATTGCCTTTGCCGGATGTTCAGGCTGCAATCCGTGAAGCAGAATATGCGTTGGATACGCTTCATGCAGACTGCATTAAGCTGGCAACGAACAGCCGGGGACAATACCTGGGGGATCCCAAACTGGATCCTCTGATGGCTGTGTTAAATGCGCGTCATGCAGTGATCATTCTGCATCCCCACAAACCCGATCCCTATAATTCTCAGGTCATGCAGCAGACACCGCTCGCGCTGCAGGAATATCTGGCCGAAACGACGCGCGCCATTGCCAATATGGTGACGGGGGATGTCATGGCGAGATACGAAAACCTCAGAATTGTCGTCCCGCATTGTGGTGCTTATTTGCCCCTTGCGCTTCCTAGAATGAAGGCGATTTATCCTGTCGTCCAGAATGCCGGCATGGTCAAAGCAGTAAACTGGGAACAGAATCTGTCACGATTATATTATGATTTGGCAGGTTCTGCATCAGCACAAGCCATCAAAATGATGCTCACGATTACGACACCGGATCACATCTTATACGGCTCTGATTATCCCTATGGTGCCCCCAATATACTCTCGGCCAATCTAAACCGCCTCAAGGAAGAAATCAGCCGGGATGGCGAACTGGCCCCCTATCTCGAACAATTCTTATATAAAAATGCTCAAAAACTATTTTTTAATCAGTCAGATGCCGACCAGATGATCTTTAGAATCGCAGAGATTGAGGTTTATCCGCAATATCTCGATGAATATATCAAAGCCGCAAATGCTGTTGGTATCGCTTCAATCAAAAAAGAACCCGGCGTTATCAGTTTAATCCCCATGCAGCTCAAAGATACCCCGACGAAGATTCGCATCATCGAAATCTATGCCAGCCAGGAAGCCTATCAATACCATCTGACGACTGATCATTTTAAAGCCTATAAACAAGGGACGCTGCACATGGTCAAAGACTTAAAACTGGTCGATACGAAAGCGCTTAACCCGTCTATTTTACCGGACATTTTAAAGAAGTAGGCGATGAACAGCAACTGTGTTGAATCATCACGATTTAGAGGTCAGACATGGACAGACGCAAATTTTTACAACATCTCGCATCGGCAGCAGCCGCAGGGATTGTTCTCACATCATGTTCGAATCCATCCAATGCACAAACACCAGATTCTGCAGGTACGGATTCAATGCCTGAATCTGCCAGAGGGAGTACAATGAAAATGAAAATCGTCGTACTTACGGGAAGTCCGCGCAAAAACAGCAATACCGGTTATATGGCAGAACGCTTTATTGTCGGTGCAACCGAAGCCGGTCACGAAGTATTTAAATTTGATTGTGCTCGCAGCGATGTTTCGGGATGTATTGGCTGTAACCATTGCAACATGAATGGGCCATGCATCTATGACGATGATTTCTCAAAACTGCGTCCGAAACTGATCGAAGCAGACCTCGTTGCTTTTGTATCGCCGATGTATTATTTTGGTTTTTCATCGCAGCTGAAACGCGTCATCGACAGGTTTTATGCGATTAACGGACAAATCAAAGGCGTTTCTAAAAAAGCGGTTTTTATGATGGCCTATGCAAATACCTCGAAGACAGAGGCCGAAGCGATGACCGCACATTATAAAACGCTGATAAAATATCTCGGCTGGAAAGATGCTGGGATGGTGATTGCGCCGGGCGTTTGGACGGCAGGTTCTATAAAAAATACAAAATATGGCGAGGATGCTTATAAATTGGGCAAAAGCATTTGATATGTTCTGAGCATGGTGCTTAGAGTATAACAGGAGAAGGGAAATGAAGAAAGTGAAGAAAATTACAGTAATTACGGGTAGTCCGAGAAAGACAGGAAATTCCAATGCCTTGGCCGAAGCATTTATACAAAGTGCCGAAAAAGCGGGGGCAGAAGTGATGCGTTTCGACGCATGCAAGCTCAACATCATTGGCTGCCGCGCATGTAACGGATGTTATAAAAACGGCCATGCCTGCGCATTCGAGCATGGATTCGATGCGATCGCCGAAGCAATTCTATCATCGGATGTCATCGTTTTTTCGATGCCTGTCTATTGGTTTGGCGTTCCCGGTCAGATCAAATCCATTATCGACCACTTCTATGCTTTTATGGTGGGCGGAAAAGATGTAAAAGGCAAACACTGCGTTGTCCTTGCGACATCCGGTCAGCACGTGGAAAGCGGCGTGTATAAAGGCATTACCAATGCGATGAAAGGCAGTGCCGATTTTCTGGGCTGGAGTTATGAGGAACATTTCTTTGGCAATATGAATGTTCCCGGCGCAATCCGCGATACGGATGCATTGTCACAGATGCAGGCAATTGCCGAACGACTGGCGAAATAGCCCCTAATCCTCCAACTCCTCGTTTTCAAACGTGTCCACAATTTGGGGGGCACATCAAGGGAACCAGAGAATTTAAAGGTGAAGTTTTGGTTGGCCGTGCTATCCTGGATTCTCATGCCAAACATGACGATGTTGGAATAGCCACATCCAGTTGCTCGTATATTTTTTTCTGTGCACTAAGGATTTCACCAACTCTAAGCTTATGTCCTTTATCCTCAAAGCACTCAATCAAGTCAAGTTT
>JAZODZ010000192.1:0-11465 GCA_045597285.1 Myxococcota bacterium | reverse complement strand
TTAAAAATATGTGGTTTATCCACACCGATTTCTAAAATTATAATCTTCTCTGAATGACTGAGGCAATCGAGATCATCTGATCGCGGGAACAAATTTTTTCAGTACACGACAGCAGAACGACCCCCTTTTTGCCTTTGTCGTAGAAACCGAGTTCGATCAGCTTATGATGATTTGAAATGAAGGCATCATTGGCGACATTCTTAATCTTCTGCCCGCCGAAAGACTGGGCGAAAAGATCGTCGAAGCGTTTAGAAGCGGCCAATTCATTGCCAGAACGCCAAACCTGAATGGAAAACCCGAGTTGCGAACTGTCATCCGTGGCAAGACGCGCCGACATATAACCTGGATTTTTGTCCTGACCGTAAAGATAGGATTCCGACAACGCCCCTGAAAATCCGGTCTGTTCGCGGAACTCGCGGATATTGATAAATTTATCCATCTCAAGAGCAGCCTTTGGTTTTGGCGGTCTCGGCGGACGTGCAGGGCGTTTCGGTGCTTCTTCGGCATCGAAATCGTAACCGTTATCTGATCCGGCGTTTTCAGCATTATCAGCAGTTTCAGCCTGTTCGGCATCGGATTCCTGCGCATTTTTAGCCGCTTCTTCCGCCTCGATCTCGGCTGCCGGTTTGCCGCGTTTTGACGAACCATCCGGGTTCTTGGATGCCTCGTCATTCTTACGGGCTATCTCGCGATCCTCATCCGAACCGCTCCCTTTTTTGCCCTTTTCATTCTCATCCACATCGACTGGCTTGGTTTTCTTCTTTGCTTTGCCCTTGTCCGCGGTATCTGCTGAATTGTCATTTTCAGTTTCGCCGAGATCGACAGTCTTTGTTTTTGTCGTGGACGCATCATCTTTTTTGGATTTTGAACACGATGTCGTCAGACACAGAGCCAACAGGCACAAAAAGAGTATTTTTTTTATCATATAATCACGAAGCCCCGGATTCGGTGTATTTGCGAGGACAATTAAAACATGAAGTACAGGTTTGCAATGACATTCCAGGCAATTTCTGGATCGTAATCATTGGAAGTGGCATCTTCATAGACGCTCTGCGATGGAAGAATCGGATAATCGGATTTGACCTTTCTTTCCCAGGCATCGCCAGGCACGAACAAGCCGGCACCGATTTCAAACCTGAAACGATCCGATTCGTCATAGAAGAGTTTGACATTGCCTTCAAAGCCATACCAACCGTTATTCCCTGGCGTGGCTTCTTTGACGAGAGGCCCGGATGTCGTCAAATCGAGACGGGCACCGAGTGACATCGTCATCTGCGGCATCACGATCGGGAATTTATATTCGCCATAGATATTGAGATACCACGCATTGTTGATACCGCCCATCAATTCACGGAACATGATTTGATCGACCGTATAATTGGGATCAAACCGCATGATCGATCCCATCGGGACGGCATCGAGCTTTTCGATGAGCGGGTGACCGCTATAAACCATGTTGTCGGCCCACGCCGTACCAAACTTCAGTCCGGTAATTAAATCTCTCCACCAAACCTCGCCTTCGAACGCAAACCCGATCTGCGTGATATCGCGCGAAACGCCTTCGTTACCGGTATCGAGCTTGACGCTTCCGAACGCGCCAACGAACTCAGCCTCGAGACGAAGCATGACTTCTTTGGGGCACGGAATATAGAAACGTCCCCAGGCATCGATGATATAGGCTTTGGCATCTTTGCGATAGAGATCATACGTCGCCGACATGCCATCGCCGCTCTTGATCGCATCTTCTTCGGGAGCAATTTCCTGTTTGCGATACGAGAACAAAACGCCCCAATCGGCTGCCCAGTGACGCGTTTCATATAATGCGCGATATCTTTCATCGATTTCCTGCTGCGAAATCGGACGATCAAAGAGAGAAAGCGTGAATTGAAGGACATCGTCATTATCGCTCAAATCGAACGACTGCCCAATCGAATCCTGCTGGAGGTTATAGCTTGCAAGACCCGAATTGACGAAATCCCACGAAAAACTGAAGTACAGAATGTCAGCAAAGGGTTCACGAATGCGGTATTCGACTTTATCGACAGCATCCGAAGATTCGCAGTCGAGGCATTTCCAACCGCTCCCCTCGATGATTTGCTGTTCGCGTTTATAGACGCCACCGTCGTTATAGACGATGCCCATGCCCCAATGCGTCGGAATGCGCCCCGCACGGAATGTACCGATAATCGTGTCAGCCTCGCCATAGAGAGCCTTCACGCTCACCACATTCTTGCCGAATGTATCGCTATTGACGGGTTCGGCACCGTTAAACGAAAAGAATTCATGCGATCCCCAATTGGTACGAAGCCCGTTGGGAGACGTGCCGAGGACGAAATTATCCATGATATCGAAGCTGCCGGCGACGCGAACCGATTCCGTGATATGAATCGTCGGCGAATAACGGAACCGAATATTCCCACCGAGATGCGTATCGGTATCGGACATATCGATGTTTTCCTGCTGCGAATTACCGCGCTGTTCGGAATCGAGCGGCGAGGCGACTGGAGACGTACCACGGGTATTGAGATCGTAATTGCCAAACGCATTCAAACGCGTTCTAAAATACCCATGATGTTCAAACCGGGGCATGCGCTCACTGGTTTTAACCGCCGGGGAAATGACGACAGGCGTGATCGCCTGGTTATCGGACGGCTTCGTCGTCTGAGCGGCAGAAACGCCGGAACCATCAGCAGGATAAGAATTGGCGAGGTTTTTCATCGCAGCCTTGCGGGCTTCCTGACTCGTCTTCTTCGAAGCAATGGCTTCCGGAAGGCTCGTGTTCGATTCGCCAGAAGGTGTTGCAGCAGATTCCTCAGAGGGCGCATTGGCCTTCTCACTGATAGAAGGATTGGCTTGTTCACCAGACTCGGAATTATCCGCTGACGCGCTCACAGATTCAGATTTTTCAGATGGCTGGGATGCTTCTGAAGAATTATCGGGGGTTGCTTCGGCAACGGCATGTGCGGATTCCGCCCCCTCGGGTTCAGACTGTGCCCATACGACTGATGGCACCAATAAAACTGACGAAGCCATCATAACAGCCAGCTTCTTTACACTTTCCTGCATACTATTTCCTATCTCGTGACATTCCAGGGACTCAAAAACCATACACTCACATGAACTGCCAGTGTAAAATTGACCTTCTATACCCTCTGTATTATTTAAGCGCAACGATTTGACACGGTTTTCACCGATCCAAATCATAAGAACGCAATGATTATCACTTCCATGCAGTTTTGAGAAAAAAAACTGTTATCTACTCAACGGTTTTATGGCATGAACGGATTTCTCCTGGTCGACAAGCCCATCGGACTCTCCTCTTTTGGCGCGTTGCAACAACTAAATAAAAAGTTTTCCATCCAGCGACGTGCGGGAAAAATCGGCCACGGAGGCACGCTCGATCCATACGCATCCGGTCTCCTCGTCATCGCCATCGGAAAAGCCACGCGTTTTCTGCGATATTTTCTAGGAAGCGACAAGCGCTACATCGCCGACATCAAATTTGGGGAACGCACATCATCCGATGATGTCGAAGGCGAAATCATTGCAACCGCTGATTACAGCCACATCCATCGCGAACAGGTGAAAGCTGCACTTTCGGCGTTTCAAGGCAAGATCATGCAGGTACCGCCGACTTTTTCTGCCGTTCATGTCGATGGAAAACGCGCCTATCTCCTCGCAAGAAAAGGACGCGATGTCGACATTCCGGCACGGGAAATCGATATCCGGCATATCGAAATCCTCGACTGTAAACTGCCGGAGGAACCATTTCTCCAGCTCGATATCGAGTGTTCCGGCGGAACCTATATTCGTTCCATCGCCAGGGATTTGGGACAGGCACTCGGTTCCGAAGCCCATCTCAACGGACTTCGACGCACGAATGCCTGCCACTTTGAAATCAGCCAGGCAAAGACACTCGACTTTCTCATGGCACAGGACGACATCGAATCCTTCATCCATCCATGCGCCGAGGCAATGAACATTTATCCCGAAATCAGGCCATCTGCCGCAAAACTGCACCGCCTGTTCAATGGCCTGCCCGTCAACTTCAACATCTCCAAAGACGGCATCTATACCCTTAAATTCCGCGATGAACTCGTCGCTGTCCTCGAACGGAAAGATGGCAAAAATGATTTCCTCAGGCTTTTCTCTGACATCGAATTCAAAGAACTCGAAAAGGCGGCGACATGAATTCCAGCCCCATCACGTACATCGAAAAAATAGCTGAGGGCGGCGTTGCCAATATCTTCCTCGCTAAATCGCCCGATGTCACGGGACAGGAAAAGTATCTCATCTGCAAGTCTCCCAAGCCTTCGTGCAAATCTGAATTCCTCGACTCGATCGAAAGGGAAATCTATTTTGCCGAACGAATACAGCATCCCAATATCCTGGACATCTTCGAACGCCGTTCCGTGCAGGGAGACGACTGCCTCGTCATGGAATACATGGACGGCCATAATTTCCAGAAACTCCTTCAGATTTGCATCAGTTCAGGCCAGCGTGTGCCCTATCATCTGGCCATTTATGCCATTGGGCAGGCCGCGCTCGGGCTTCATGCTGCACATGAAATGGTCGACGAATTCGGGAACAGGCTCGATACCGTCCACTGCGACATCAGCCCGGAAAACATCCTGTTTTCGATGGACGGTGACATCAAAATTTCAGATTTCGGAATCGCGCTCACGAATAAAATGCCCGATCCAACCGAAATCCACGGTAAATTCAATTACATGAGCCCTGAACAGGCTTGGGGAGACCGTCCCGACAGGCGTTCCGATATCTTCAGCCTCGCCACTGTTCTCTATGAAGCTGTAACAGGATGCAGGTTTAATCCCAATGACGATCCCAATGTCGCCATCCAAAATGCCCAGTTTGGTTTATTCACGCCACCACATGAACTCGTCGAAGATTTTCCTGCCGATTTGGAACAGATTCTCTTAAAATCTCTGGATTTAGATAAAAAATTAAGATTTAATACTGCTTTTGATTTTAAGGAAGCAATCGACAGTTGTGCTTCCAAATATCAATGGTATACCGATAAGAACATTTGGCTTGATTATTTGCAACAGCTGTTCGGAACGCCCAACAGCCTGCTTCCGCGGATGAAACGCGAGCATTACCCCAAAGTCAATGTTCAGATCCCAAATCAGTATTTCGACGCCACCTCTAGTCAAAACAGCAATCCCCAAACAGAGTCTTTATTCCAAAAATTCGCCGTTCAGAGAGAAAACATGAATCCGGAAGAAATCGATCGAACAGAAGCTTTACCAGCACCTTCGCTTGAGATGCTTAAAGCTCTCGAAAATGAAATGGAAAATAAGGGCTCCGTCCTCGATGACGTCTTCAACACGATCGACGCTGAAAAATTCCTCGCCAAAATGCAAAAGGAAAAACCTAAAGAATCAGCGCTTGATGACATCTTCAATTCGATCGATGCTGAGAAAGCTAGAGAAAACAATCAAGTATCGTCCCAGTCTCAACCCAATAACGAATCGTCATTCAATAAAAAAGAATCATCTTTCGACAGAAAAGAATCGTCTTTCGACAGAAAAGAGTCGTCTTTCGACAGAAAAGAATCGTCTTTCACCAAGAAGGAATCGTCTTTCACCAAGAAAGAGTCGTCCTTTACTAAAAAAGAATCGTCATTCAACGAGCACATTAAATCGAGACGCGTTTCCGGACCAAAAGTATTCCAGCCATCCATGGCAGTGCATGCTGTACCTACCAGTTCATCGATGGCTACGAGTATTTCGATAAAACCTCAAGATTCTGCGTCCATCGCGCTCGAAGAATTCCTCAGAATGGAGGAAGAAAGCAACAGAGCAAAAGAGAACGCTGCTTCAGCCATGCAGTTCCCACAGGCGAATCAGGAAACCGCTGAAAGAACAGAGGATTCTGCGTCCGTTGCACTTGAAGATTATCTCAAGATGGAACAGAAAAGCAACCGGAAGCCGCAGGATTCCGCATCCATCGCACTCGAGGAATACTTAAAGCTGGAGCAGGAAAGCAGCCGTAAACCGCAGGATTCCGCATCTATCGCACTCGAGGAATACCTGAAGTTGGAGCGAGAAAGCATCCAGAAGCCCCGGCGAGATTCTGCCTCGGCTGCCTTTGATGAATTCCTAAGGATGGAACAGGAAACAAACAAGCCGGCACAGGATTCCGCTTCCGCCGCTTTCGATGAATTCCTAAGGTTGGAACAGGAAACAAACAAGCCGGCACAGGATCCCGCTTCTGCTGCCTTTGATGAATTCCTAAGGTTAGAGCAGGAAACAAACAAACCGGCACAGGATCCCGCTTCCGCCGCCTTTGATGAATTTCTCCGGATGGAACAGCAGTCCGAAACGCGTCCTGCTCTTTCACAGTTTATCGATGACGCTAATCCGTACGATAACAATGCTGACCCGTACGCGGACAATGCAGGTCAGTATGTAAACGAGTCTGAGCAGTATCCAGACGAGTCTGAACAGTATCAGGACGAGTCTGAGCAATTCGCCGACGATCTCAGTCAATATGCCGACGATGGTTATGACGAAGAAGATGAGTCATGCAAAACCGATGTACTCGCGAGTCCATTCGATGCAAACGGCAACCTGATTCTGGGCGAATTCCCGCTTCCACCGTACAATGATTTCGAAACGAGCATGAATGCGCCCGGTTCGACAACTGTCCTCAAATTGGACAACGACATAACTTCGTCCAATCCCATCGTTCAACCAAACGCACAACAGACTGCCAATGGGCTAATGTCGACTTCCAACCCAATTATCCATGACGAACCGACAATCTCAGAAAATGGTTACGGCAATCCGTTGCAACAAAACATCATAAACAACGACTCGACGCTTTCACCAGTCCTCAATGACGATCAGCCAACGACTAAAGGGCAGGCTTTCGACGACAGAATAATTAAAAATACGAAGCAATCAGGAATTGTCAGTTCCAATCCGGTTGCTTACGATCCAGCTTTTGAAGAAGCTCCGACGATTTCCGGAAGCGAGTTTAAGCCGAAGCATAGAGAACTCAAAAATACATCCAGCACCAGTGTTGCGACAATAATCCTTGTCGTCCTGGCTATTGTTGCGGTTCTTACGGCTCTCTGGCTTGTTTATTACTTCTATTTTTAGTTAAACCATTTTTATGTAATTAAACCATTGGAATAGAGTTGAATTGATCATACCAACTTCCGTTAAACGCAGTTATTTCCAGTGTTTGACAAGTTGTTCTCAAGGTAAATAGATTATGAAACGGTCATTTTTAGCAAGTCCTTGGTTTATTGCGCTCGGTACAGTATTTGTCATTGTACCGCTTGGGATTGTTCTGTTGTTTGTCGTAAACAGCGGCATCGCAGCCCTATTGGCAATGGTCGGTTGTTTTGCAGTCCTCATGATTGTGAAGAACAAAGAAGACAAAAAGTATGAAATGACGGAAAAAGTCGATTCGTGCGGACAAACTATGCTTTTCAATGAGTTTTGCACGATAGATCAGGTCGACGAATGTGTTAAACTCGGCGCGGATGTGAATGCACGTGATTTCAAAAACCGGACACCGCTTCACGCACATGTGGAAATGGGGCATGCCGCGGTTTCAAAAATTCTGCTCCTGGATAACGCAGATGTGAATGCACGTGATTTGAACGAACAAACGCCGCTATTTCTCGTTAAAAACCTTAAAACCGCAGAAGTACTGCTTGAGCACAATGCAGACGTGAATGCCCGGGATAAGGATAATATTTCTGTACTCGCCCATCTGAAAAAAAGAAGTGAGGATCAGAATATTTCTGAATCCGAGCACAAGGATTTATCGGAAATTATCCAGTATCTGGAATCGAAAGGTGCTCAGGCTTGATAAAACGTTGCTTTTTTCGTGGTGGCACGCCTATTGACATACGGCGTGCCGCGTATGGCTATTTCGCTTGTCCGTACCGTTTATCACGATGAATATGGCGACAAATATTTAGACGTTACAAGTGTCGACGGCCCACGCGCTCAATACGCCATACGAACCGCTTAGTATGTCTGTACCTAAACCGGGCGAGTAACCGCAATAACTAAAGCAGACATGTCTCGGGTATGGTATAGCAACAAAAAGATGCACCGGGCGTATGACAATAGCCCGGTGCCGCGAGCCGTATGAAATAGGCTCGCGATTCCCAAAAAATCAGACACACCGAGGATCTCATGTCAGACGAATTCGATAAGGATTATCGCCAGGAAAACGAGGAAAATAGCGAAGTTGACGAATTCGACGAGAATGCAAACGATGGCGAACCCGACGAAAATGGGGACGACAACGATGAGGGCAACGAAGAATTTAAAACAATTCTAGAAGCCGAGACGCAGGATTTTAGCGCTCTTACGCCAGACGACCTCAATTCCGCTTACCTGAATGCCTGGCGTGAATTGGTTATCATTCTTTGTGCCCACTATGCTCGCCGGTTTCCGGAACGCTGCCTGACCACGGTTCAGGAAACGGACGACAAACCCATTGCGAGCACGCAGCTGGCCAGGACGCTGTACGATGACGACATGTTTTTTAGCAGCTGGCAGCTTCCCGAAGAAAACGAATTCTTTACCCGGCGCAACATTCCGACGCACGAAGAAATCATGTCATTTCTCGTCAGCCACTCCGAAACCATGGCGCGAATCCGGAATGCCGCGTCCGATGCCGGTATCGAACTGAACATCGAACGCATCCGCAAGACGTTCAGTCTTCATCACGAAGAAATGAACCTGCTCATGCCCGTTGCCCTGGCCGCCATGGACAACGCCGTCTTTCGTGCCATGGCTTTCGCCGCCGGAAATGCCGTGAATAAGAAGTTCTCGGCCAGCTTCATCTGCGAACTGCTCGGATTCAACCGCGAAAAAGTCGACAAAAATCTCGAACTTCTCAGCGACCGCGGCCAGCTCATTCGAATGAGACTCATCATACCCGAGCGGCCGGATGGTTTTTTAGGCACACTGCCGCGTGCTTTCTCAGTTCTCGGCATCGACCAGAGGGTTCTTGATGCGATTAAGGGTCGCGACCTGACCGCAAATCTGTCACCGCACATGCACCTTTTTGAACACGCACAACGACCGCAGAGTCTGATGCTTTCCCGTGATTTTTCAAAGCAGTTCAAAGCTCTGATCGCACAGCCCAAGGTTCGCATTCTTCTGACCGGCGAGCCCCATTCCGGACGTCGTACTGCCGCATGTTCTTACGCCAAAAGCGTCCTCAAAAAGAATGTCCTGGCCATCGATTTCATCAACGAAATCGAGAACTTGCCGGAATACGAAATTGAAAACGTCTTATGCGATTACCTTCGCGAGACACTTCTGCTCAACGCCGTTTTGCTCATCCGCTTCGACAATCTCAAGCCCGGCACACTGGCCGAAAGAAAACTCGACGATTTGCAGCCGCCCATTTCACGGCATCTCGAGTTTTTCCCTGGCACCATCATCATTACGGCAAAAAAGAACTGCCAGATTATTTCGCGGCTTTTCGACAATCCGCTCGAATGCCACATCAACATGCCGACACCTGCCGAGCAGGAAAAGGTATGGATCGATGCACTGACCGGTATTTTTGATGACCGCGAGCTCAAGCGCATAGCTTCCTCTTTTTCAAACAACTATCAGCTCACGGTTGGCGAAATTCTCAGCACGGTTCAAAGAAGCCTCGATGCACATGCACTCAGAGCCGAAGTTAACCCAGGGGCACAGCTCGAATCACATCACATTCTCGAAGAAATACGGCAGTGTTTCAGCCACGATCTCGATACGCTTGCGGACGTCATTCTGTCCGATATTCCAATCGAACGCGTCATCTTGCCCGATCAAACGGCAAAAGTGATCAAGGATATACTCGATTTTGCGCGGTTTCAGAGAACTGTTCTCGACGATTGGGGCTATCGTAAATGCAGTTCTTACGGGAACTCGCTATCCATCCTTTTCACGGGGCCTCCCGGAACCGGCAAGACTTTGCTCGCTACGGCTATGGCACATGAATTGGGAAAAATTCTGTATAGAGTCGATCTATCCCGAATCGTTGACAAATACGTCGGCGAAACAGAGAAGAATCTTGCAAAAATCTTTGACGAAGCTGCAAAGGCTCAGGCAATTCTGCTCTTCGACGAAGCCGATTCGCTCTTTGCCAAACGTACCGATGTCAAATCTTCCAATGACCGGTATGCCAACCTCGAAGTCAATTTCCTCATCCAGAAACTCGAGTCCTACCAGGGCATCAGCATTCTGACGACAAACCTTCAATCGAGCATCGACGAAGCCTTCAAACGACGTCTTCGCTACATCGTCGATTTCCGCGAGCCCAACGTCGAAGAACGCATCCGCCTATGGAAAGCGCTCATCGCACCCAACACGCCGCTCAAAGACGACATCAACTGGCGTATCCTTTCCGAGAATTTCGAGCTGTCCGGCGGCCATATCAGAAACGCCACGTTGAACGCTTCGATAAGGGCGGCGGCCAAAGGTGAAGGTCTCGGTATGCAGTACTTGCTCGAAGCCGCCATTGCGGAGACTCAGAAACTCGGCAAACTCGTCAAACTCAGTGATAAAATACTGCTCATTCTCGACGAATACGGCGTCGATATTCTCTAACTGGTTTAACCATCTTCTGTCGGACAATGTCCGGCATTTTTAGGAGTCTGTCATGGAAAAAACAATTCTCGGAAATTCAGTCACACTGGGCAAAGCTCCCGTTCACGTCGCCCCTGGCGGTTCTGTTCTGATTAAACTCAGTGGAAATGCAAAAGACATCGCCAAACTACTCGTTAGCCTTCGCGAAGAAACGGCATACGGCATGGCAGATATCAAAGACATCGAGAATGGTGTCCAGGCCGATATCTACCTCGGCAAAGCCGATATGGGTGACTTTGACGGCATTTATTCTGCGGATTGTGGCGTTCAGTGCGAAAAGACCGATCTGCCCGAAGGCACTGTTATGGACGGCCTCTCCATGCAGGCCAGAAATCAAGTCATCAGCCTGTTGGGTTAATTGCCATGGTGCCTTTTAATATATCGGAAGAATCTGTCCGACAGATGAAGTTAATCATGGAACGGACACCCGAAAAACGACCGGAGCACGGGATCAGAATTTACATCTCGGGCTTGTGTGGTGCGGGTCCCGAGTGGAATCTCACACTCGACACGTTCAGTCCGGATTGCGACGAATGCTGCGAATTCGATGGACTCAGGGTCATGATCGAACGCGATATTCTCGAGAGTGTCGGCGGCATTTCTGTCGAATACGAATCATTCGACGATGACGAAGATTGCGGTGGTTTCCTGATTACCTGCCTCGATCCCCAGGTTCAGGCGCTCTATGATACGGGAGGCTGTGGCGCGTGTTGTGGTGGAAAATGTCATGGTTGTCATGGAGGATGCCACGGTTGCCACGATGGCTGCTGTCACGATGTATACGATGACGATGAGTAATCGCCTAAAAAAGGCTTCCTCTCCTTTGGA
>JAZODZ010000191.1:0-4746 GCA_045597285.1 Myxococcota bacterium | reverse complement strand
AACGACATGGCTACGATCCGACTTCTGTCCGTGCCCGAAATCGATTATGCCGCACGCGATCGATGCAATGGCCGGGGCACGGTTCGCGCCCATTTCAGCATTGACAGCTCATTCGGGCCCAACGACGAAAGCCTTATCCTTCAATGGGCCGATCCGATGCGCGAGGTGCCGTTCACGCCTTCGTTCGACACGATCGATTATCCCAGAAAACGCCAGTGCGTTGGCGTAGAAGTCGAAAACGTCCTTTTGCTCTATCAGCTCGATTCGGACGAACGACACTGGGGCCGCCGGAGACCAGTCGTCAAGGCGCAGGTCGCAAACAAATCCATTACGCAGCCGATCCTCTACGACCAGCAGGTTAAGGCGCTTTCCCATCTGCTCGATGTCCTCGAAAAACACGTCGGCATTCCGAGAAAATTCCCGATTGTCGATGGCGTTTACCACACCGGGCTGTGCGAGTCGCTTGATGGTTACAAGGGGTGTCTGGCAAAGTTCAACTATTTTCAGATGAACAACGAGCCGGGAGCCGGTTTTGCCGCTCGCCTGGATGTGCTTTTTGGAAAACTCGACACCGCGCCTTCGTCGGACGAAAAAAAGATCGCGATAGAAGGGGATGGCGTGGGTGAACCCATTGCCGTGCCTTCACTTGAGCGGTTTAACGAACGCCGTGAAGAGCTCTCTAAAAAGCCGGAACCGACATCCTCTTTTGTGCCGACGCACGAAGACGGGCCGAGGTTCAGCCTGTCGAATGCCATTGCCGCCGCATACGGATCGGGAAGGGCTGGACGCGCATCGCGCATTGCAGAGAAATGTACCAAAATCGATCGCGAATAAGCGGCGGCGCACCATTTAGCAAGACGCATGGCGTATTGAGCGAGTAGCGAAATAGCCATGCGCAAGTCTCGCGTATGCCAACGGCATAGCGAGACAAACCAAAAGAAGGGGAATAAGGGGGGGGCCAATGGACATTTTTTTTCGCGTCCAAAAAATTGGAATATGCATAAAGCTGTTATCGTTATTATACCTGTCGGAATGTGTGTTTGTGTCGCACAACCGCTTGCAATTATGCCGATTTAGAGTAAAAGAACGCGGCTTTAATTCTGGGTGGGGGGCAAAAAATTAAGGAGACCTCTATATATGCGTAAATTTAGTGTTTTGGCGGCGCTCATTCTATCGTGCGGTCTGATGGGATGTCAGCAGGAAGAGCAGAAATCGGGTGCCATGAGTGACGAAGTTGTTCAAGTTGCGGTCGAGGTTACGCCTGTGACGACGACGAGTTTTACGCGAACACGAGCTTATGTCGGCAATGTGACGGCCTGGAAGCAGGTCAAGGTCATTCCGCTGGCCAGTGAACGCATTCTTGAATATCCGTGGGAAAATGGCGATTATGTCGAGCAAGGGGCCATGATTGCGCGTATCCGCAACGAGGTTTCCAAGAAGGGATTGGAAGCCATGAACGCCCAGGTCAAGAGCATCGACGCGCAGCTTGCGGCGGCCAAACGTGAGCTGGCTCGTGTCAAGAGCATGTACGAATCGAATATCGTCAGCCGTCAGCAATACGATCAGGCCAACGATGCCGTGACGACGCTGAATGCGACTAAATTGCAGTTGCTTGCGACGCAGGATCAGACAAAGCTCGGTCTCGACTATGCAAAAGTGATTGCGCCGATTTCGGGGATTATCAGCAATAAGACATCGGAGGTGGGGGATATTGCGTCGTCCGCGCAGCCGCTGTGCATTTTGAACGATCTCGAAACGCTCAAGGTGACGATGAACGTGAACGAGGAAGATACGCCTTATTTGCGTCTTGGGCAGGATGTGAGCATTCGGTTTGATGCATTTCCCGGTGAACTGGTGACAGCCAAAGTGACGAGAATATTGCCGTATGTCAACATGACGACGCGAACGAATACTGTCGAAGCGCAGTTTTCGAATGTCAAACTCGAATCGAACAATTTGTACAAATACAAGCCGGGTATGTATTGCCGCGCCCAGCTGAGTCTTGAAACGACGACCGACGCGATTGTCATTCCGCCATTTGCGGCGATCGTGGATCCGGAGCTTCTGGCACAGCAGGTTGGCGGGCAGAAACTTCGTCGCGTGTTTGTCCTGAAGGACAACAACACGGTCGAGGCGCGGGTTATAGAGATTGGTGAATATGCGGGGGATGTCGTCGAAGTTCTTTCCGGTCTGAAGCCGGGCGACAAGCTCGTGACTCGCGGGCATCATTCTTTGCGCGACGGCGACAGCGTGACCGTGAGGAGCGTGAAGAGCGAGGTCGTTGCGGCGCCGAGTGCGGCACCGGTAAAGGCGGATGTGGTCGAAGCGAATAAACCCGCGCCATCCGAAGCCGTTCCTGCGACACCTGGTGAGAATGTTCCGGCGGCACCGGCACCTGAGGCTCCTGCCAAAACGGCTGACCCCACGCCGACAGCTCAATAGAAGTCTTTTTGCGTGTGTCAGCTGGTCAGATATTTAAGGCGTGCAGCTGAGTTCGGTTTGTGCGCCTTTTTTTGTTTGTCATCACGTTAATTAAAATATCATTCGTGGAGTTGCCTTGCAGTGATTCCTGCGGGCTAACCTTAGTTTAGTAGAGGTTGGAATGAGTTTACCAGGGTATTCCGTCAAAAACCGGGTAACGATGACGATGCTTTTTTTCCTCGTCATTATATTCGGCGTTTTTTCGTTCACCCGGCTGCAGCTCGATCTATACCCGGATATGGACATTCCATACATCGTGGTTGTGACATCCTATGTGGGTGCGAGCCCTGCCGATATCGAAACGCTGATATCGAGACCTATTGAAGAAACGGCTGTATCGGTGACAGGTGTGAAGAATGTCATGTCGACATCCAAGCAGAATGTGAGCATGGTCATGCTCGAGTTCGACTGGGGGTATGACATGGATCAGGCCGAAATCGATACGCGAAACAAGCTCGATCTCGTGAAGGGAAATCTTCCCGACGAAGTCGATGCGACGTATGTCATCGCGATGGATCCGTCGATGCAGCCGATTGTGTTGTTCAATCTGACCGGCGACCTGCCGGCTTCAGAAATCCGTCATATCGCGGAAAAGCGCATTCAGCCGAGGCTGGAACGCGTGGCCGGCATTTCGTCTGTTGAAGTCGGCGGTGGTGAACTCCGCGAGATCCACGTTCGCCTGAACCCGCAAAAGCTCGAAGCCTATAAGATTTCGGCCACGACGATTTATGGCATGATCAAAAACGAAAATGCCCAGTCAGTCGGTGGTTACATCGAGGCTTCCGGCCGTGACCTCAACATCCAGACGCAAGGTAAATTTACAAGCGTCAAAGAAATTGGCGATATTCTGTTAAGTGCAGGTGCGGATGAAAAAGGTCAGATGATCCCCATCCGTCTGCGCGATGTTGCCGAAATCGAGGATACGATTGAAGAATCTCGCCGGTTTATGCGCGTCAATGACAAGGCGGCAGTCCTCATGATGGCATCCAAACAGTCGGGTGCCAATACCGTCGATGCTGCGAACGGATTGATCAAGGCGCTTCCGGATGTTTTGGAAGACATCCCGGAACTCGAGTATAACATCATCAACAACCAGGCCGAATTTATCGAAAGCTCGATTTCGAACCTTGCGCAAACGGTTGTTCTGGCAGTTGTCATCGTCTTCCTCGTCCTCCTTGCCTTCTTTAGAAGCGTGACGACCTCGCTCATCGTGGCATCGGCAATCCCTGTTTCGTTACTCGGAACATTCGGGTTCATGTCCTCGATGGGGATGACGCTGAACGTCATTTCGTTGGCTGGCTTGTCGCTCGCCGTTGGTATGCTCGTCGATAACGCCATCGTGACGCTCGAAAATATTTTCCGTCACCGCGAAGAAGGCGATTCGGCATTCCATGCGGCCGTGACCGGTGCCCGCGAAATCATGATGGCCATTACCGCGTCGACGCTGACGACGGTTGCCGTATTTTTGCCGATTCTCTTTGTCCCGGGCATTGCGGGTATGATGTTCCGCGATATGTCCCTGACGATATGCGGTGCTTTGGCGATTTCACTCGTCGTCGCCATTACGTTCGTGCCGATGCTTTCGTACTATATGCTCAAAAGCCCACGGTTCGACAAGACGATTAAAAAGAACTCGGGTAATGAGGTCGACGACCTGTCCACACTGGACGAAGCAACCGCCAATACATTTATGAACCGTATGCGCAAGGGCTACGAACGATTCCTTCGCGCCTGCATTAAGAGCCGCGGTCTCGTGACGTTCATCATTGTGGTGCTGTTTGGTGTGTCGTTATGGGGATTCACAAAGATTCCTAAAGAATTCATGCCGACGTCCGACGACTCGTTTATGACGGTCAAAATCCAGACCGAAATGGGTATGGATGCCAAAACGACATTCGAAGTCACACAGGAAGTCAAAAAGATCGTCGAAAACACGATTCTGCCGAGCGAACGCAGGATGATCTCGGTGGATGCAGGTTCATCGGATTCCGGATTCAGCGCGATGTTCTCGAACGGCGTCAACTCTGCCACGATTCGAATTCCGCTCGTCAAGCCGAAATTCAGGGATCGGAGCATTACCGAACTGCTCGATGCGACGCGTGATGCCCTCAAAGGCGTTCCCGGCATTACCTATCAGGTTGCAGGTCGTGGCGGCCCCGGCGGTTCCGGCGGCGATATCGATCTCGAAATCTATTACGACGACATTCAGATGACGCGTACCATTACGGAACGCATTAAACGATATGCCCTGACCCGTCCCGACAT
>JAZODZ010000190.1:0-2910 GCA_045597285.1 Myxococcota bacterium | reverse complement strand
CGACTTTGCGTACACCGTGCACTGTCGCCTGCGGCGCTCGCCGTATGCAATAGGCGAGCGTCGAGCGGCGTATCGGCGTTCGCCGATAGCCGCGATCATAAACTCAAACCCGCTCGCCGTATGCAATAGGCGAGCGTTGAGCGGCGTATCGGCGTAGCCGATAGCCCGCGCCACAAAAAATGCTAACACACATGCGGAACAAATAATGATTGCCCCATATTAATCACATTGCCCATCTTCAGTGCATACGACTGGACATACCCCCATCGTATTCAGCTTGCCATCCTTGCATTCAAATAATTGGGTATATTCACCGAACAAGCCCGGTTCACCATAGATCGTATCATACGGATGGATGCAAATATATTGGCCAGCCTTTGTATTTTTGCACTCACCACAGAAGGATTCTTTCTCTTCTTCTTCACAATTATCATAATTGGGACATATCTTCACACACGAAACATCAACAAGTATTCTGTCGATAGAAGTACATTTCTTATCATTATTCCAAGTACCATTGATACAGATATCCGCGCGTCCAACGCCATCAGAATTTTCTTTACAATTCTTATTTTCGTTGTTCCGACATTCGCCGCACTTTGAAACACACTCCCCGCAATCATCTTTGCAGGCAACATTTTTTTTGCAAGCAGACTCACAAGACGA
Organism: Myxococcota bacterium; assembly: GCA_045597285.1. Classification (GTDB taxonomy): domain Bacteria; phylum Myxococcota_A; class Bradymonadia; order UBA4248; family UBA4248; genus UBA4248. The sequence continues at coordinate 2,244 of JAZODZ010000190.1, read as the reverse complement.
ATCTTTGCATTCTTTTGGACAAGACCAGTCCGAATCACATTTTTTATGACATGAATAACAATCTTCTGTCATTGCACAAGAAACCTGCCCGGAACATAATGTCGCATCTTTGGTCCATTGCCCGTCTTTACACATTTTGGCATTTCCCACCATATCCGAATCATTTTCGCATTCGATGGAATCGCCGTTCCGACATTCACCACATTTGTCCGCAATACAAGAAAAATCATTCGGACATGCAACTTTGGTGTCAGACCATTGACCAGCTTTGCATATCGTCACCATACCAATACTATCCTCGCCATTTGCACAGTCTTTAATATCGCCATCATGACATTGACCACATGCGCCATCCTGTCTGCATGACACATTATCCGCACATGCAACTTTGGCTTTAGACCATTGACCATCCTTGCATATCGTCACCATACCAATATTATCCTCGCCATTTGCACAGTCTTTAATATCGCCATCATGACATTGACCACATGCGCCATCCTTTGTACAGGACACATTATCCGCACATACAGTCTCTGTCCATTTGCCATCTACACAAAGAGAATATTTGCCGTCATTACAATCGGGCTTAACCTCGTTATTACTGCATTCACTGGAATCCGAGCCGCATCCGGCAAGAAATGCAAATAATATTGATATAGCAATTATAGCATATTTTTTCATTTATTATTCTCCTTACGGTTTCAAATTAACAGGCGGTTGCAGTTAATATACCATGACTGTTATTTGTCATGGCATCTGACTGTGCCACGCACTCAAATTCTCTTTTACCACAACTGACTGGTATTTTCAACTATGACAAATTACGAATAGAATCAACGCAGAATGCAACACCATATTTGATTGCTTAATATTGTATAAAGATTTTTTAAACTGACTGTCAATGATTAATTCAAGTCGTGAACTTTGCCGTTTTATATAAGTAGAACCAATAATGCAATATTATTTATTATTGTGTGTTTAAGCATTTCTTTATATTTCATTAATAACGGCCATAAAACAGATGTTCCTGTTTATATTAAATTATGTTTTAAAATGTTTGAAATTATATTATCAGTGAAGTTTTCATAATTGAATTTAAATTCGTTTGGCGTTATAAATGAAAGTTTAATTTGGAGCTTTCGTCGTCGTGAGCAACCAATCACTGAATATTTAAACAAAATCCTGACCAGGAGAACAAATCGAATGAAATCGTACCTGGAAGAAAAAGAAAATGTGCTGAAAGAAACAGGCTCCCATCGCGCTTGGCCTGTATATTCAGTATTATCTGGATCAGGAAAAGATCGACAATTTGGAAGAGGATGAGCTGAAGGCGCTTGAACGACTGACGACGCACCGGGATGAACGCATCAGCAAACTTGCGACTTCGGTGTGGAACAGGCTTCATTTGAAAGAAGGTGCAGAGCAAGAAGCTCAATGACGGTTAATTGCGCCGTCGATGGGAAAACTGGTGCGCCGGGCGTATTGAGCGCCTGAATGTACGAAATCGAGGTGGTTGTATGGCGCCGGGGGAATTTGAATGCGAAATAGACCGGCGCCGCTCGCCGTATGAAATAGGCGAGCGCCGTGCAGCGTATCGACGTAGGAGATAGCAGCACGCCCCAAAAAATAAAAAAGACGATTTCGTGTGCGAAGTTCTGAAAGTAGAAAAATCGTCGGATGAAAGGCGCCCGTGATCAGAGGCCGCTCTTGATTTTCCACTCGTCGCCTTCGCGGACGACCGTGATACGGTTTGTGTCGTTTTTGGATTCCCAGTAGGACTGGCCCGCGACTTCGTACCGGAAACTCCAGATGTACTGGTAGTCGACGTAGTATTCCATGCCTTCCTGCGTGATTTGCTTGACCTGAATGACGTAACGGATGTCTTTGACCGACTGGAAAAGGTAGTCGTTGAGGATTTCTTCGATGCGCTCGTTGCCGTAATCGTCGCCGAGATCGTCTGTCGTCGAAGCGTTTTCGTAATAATCGGACGAAACCATGGATTTGAGCGTCGCCACGTCGCGGGCGGCAATCGCGTCGCGGTATTTCTGCACGGTTTTGAGCACTTCGAAATTTTCGTCTGTACGGGTGATCTCGGCCTCTTCATCGATCGAGAAGTAGTAGGGCTGCTCGAAATCCTTAGTCTTCAGGTGGCTTCCGGCACATGCAGTCAGAATGCACGAAAAAATGGCGATAAAGAAGGCGAATTTAAGTTTTGACATCGATTATCCACATTGAAGAAGGCAG
>JAZODZ010000189.1:0-2693 GCA_045597285.1 Myxococcota bacterium | reverse complement strand
CCACAAAACAAATCCGCTTATTACGGCTCGTGCAGCATTTACGCTGCGTAACAGGTACCGTCCAATGGCTGCAGGAAAACTCAGCGAAATCAACGTCACGCCGCTCGTCGACATTCTGCTCGTCCTCCTCATCATCTTCATGGTGACGACGGCCGCCGCCGAACAGCAGCGTCTCGAACAGAAAAAACAGGAAAGCATTCAGGAAAAGACCGAATCGCTCGTATCCCTGAACCTTCCGATTACGCCCGACAACGACTATCTCGCCGATCCCGACACGACGAAGCTCGTCGTCCTGATCGACAAGAATCTGCGCGTGTTCGTCGTCCGCGGGCTGTCCAACGTCGGCGTGCAGGCCCCGATTGCCGACTGCTCTCAGTCGCGCTCGCCATCGCAGTGGCAGCCGTGCTTCGACGTCATCGTGGACAAGCTCGGGAAAAATCAGCGCATGATTAAGGAAGGGCTCTATCTGGAAGCCGACACCGACGCGCCCTACGGCTTCGTGAGCGGCGTGCTCGACGAGTTCAGGAAACTCGGGCTGCAGAACGTCGATATCGTCACGGACCCGCATTTCAAGGCCATCCTGGAGGCGAACCCATGAGATGCAGAAAACACAAGCAGTCCGCAGGGGAAACCATCCTTGGCATATTCGCCACGGTCGTCATTCACGCGGCCATTTTTGCGGTCTTCGCGCTCAGTTCGGGCGGTGAAGCCGAAGGCGTCGTGTCCGTCCAGACCGACAACTCGATATTCTGCCGATACATCGAAAACGGCCGGATGTTCCAGATCGAGGTGCCTGCCGTCGACTGGCAGGATGCCGAAGAAACCGTCTGCGGCGTGTCGGTTCGCGACGTCCGCCTGGGGCCGCTCCTCCTGGAAGGCGCACGCCTGATTCTCGACAATTCGCCAAACCGCGTCGTGTACGCACAGCGCGAAAGCTGCTCGTGTTCCGACGACAAGAACCTGCCGATATTGCAGGACCTGAGCCTCGTCGAGGCCCCGCGCCTCGGTGCCGAGACGAAGAAAACCGCCCTGCCGCGCATTTTCAACGCGCCCGAGGAATCGCAGCAGAACACCGTGACGACGCGCAAGGATATGCCCGAAAAACGGCTGGAAAAGAAGCCGGAAAAGAAACCTTCCATCGAGGATCTGCTCAGCGCGGCCGCCGATTTTGACGAGGCACGCCCCGTCAGCGACGTCGATCCCGGTGGCTCACTCGACGGCTCCAGACTCTCCAAATCCGCCACAGGCAAGGGCGATCCCTACCTGCAAAAGCTCAAGGCGAAACTCGACAACTCGATGAACGCGCCCGCGACCATTCCCAAAACCGAGCTGAAAAAACTCGAGGCCATCGTCATCATGAAAGTCGGCGACAACGGCGTGCTCTGGTCGTGGAACTTTTCCCGCAAAAGCGGAAACTCCGCTTTCGACAACATGATCAAAAAATGCCTCGAGCAGTTCACGCTCAACGGACAGATGCGGTTCGCAAACCCGCCAGAAACCTGGCGAATGAAAGATATCCAGTTCACCGTCTCGGGAAAGGATATCAGCGGTTAATCAGGATACGGCGGAATGCCGAAAGGCATTTCGCTTTTTTTATGGAACAAAAGGATGACAGAGCAGAATACGGATGTTTCGGCAATCATTGCCGATTTGGAAAAACAGTTTAACGGAGACACGAACCACGATGTCGAGATCATGCGCAACTATTGCCGCAGCCTCGAACGGACAAAGGAAAACCTCGCCATTGTCACGGCCATCGGCCGCTACGTTTCGGAGAAATTTCCCGACGCCGACGCCGTGAAAGAGGCCAAAAAATTCGAGGAAACCTTCGTGCATTTCCAGGAACTCATCGAGGAAGGCCAGAAATGCATGCACGAAAAGAAATTCGAAGAAGCGCTGTCCAAATTCCGCGAAGTGATTGGCGACGTGAAACCCGCGACGGATGACCGCAAGTATTTCTGCGCGTTTTCGCACCCGTTCGAGGAAATGCTCTTCCGTACCGGTTACAAGGAAGGAAAGGAAATCGAGCGTATATCGACACTTCCCGAGGTTCTGTATTACCAGTGCGGCGCGGCGTTGCTGGAACTCGGGCGCTATGCCGAGGCCAAAACGGAATACATGAACGCGCTCAAACTGAATCCCGTCAGTGCGCGGACGCATTTCGAACTCATCACGCTCGCGAAGCTGCAAAAGGATTACGACGAAGCCCGTCGGCTCCTCAAAGAGGTCTATCCGTGCCTGTTCACGCGCATCATGCTGGCCCGGTTTTACCGCGAACACGCCGGTCTGGCCCTCATCGACGAAAAATACGAGCTCGCCCGTGCGCTGATTTACCTCAGCCTCGATTACGAGGACACGCCCCAGGCGCGTGCACAGCTCAACTCGCTGGCGAAGCACCGCGGCGTCGATTTGTCAAAGCCGTCGGCGGAAGCCGTCAAAAAGTGCCTGCACGACGCCGGCCTCCCGTGCGGGCCATCGCAGTCCGTCTACGATCTGGCGATCTATATCGGCAACCAGATGAAAAAAGCGTATCCCGACGTGGCGAAGATGGCATTCGGCATCGCCTACGATATCACGCATTACAAACCGCTTTTGAAAGAATTATGATTTTCGTGGGGTTCGCCTATGCGCGTTGCGCATACGGCGAACGGGCACGTGTCACGACACGTGCCTACCGTGGGCACGGCTATCGG
>JAZODZ010000188.1:0-11344 GCA_045597285.1 Myxococcota bacterium | reverse complement strand
AACGACAACACCTATAAAGACGACATGGTCATGACAGGAAATTCAGACCAACCAAGCTACCTCACGGTATCGGGTATTGCCGGCATAGGAACGCTGAACATCGACTATGTCTGCTACAGCACCAAATCACAGGTCGATGTCAAAGTAGACGAAACTCCGCTTGAACAGATCGAGTGCGAAGGTTCCGGCACCGAAGGTTCAAAATCCTATGATATCGACGATTCCACCGCAACGTCGTTCACGATCAGTCCTGTCGTCGGCAGCAAGCCCGATAACAAAATAAACCGCATTGCCATAAAGAAAGTCTCCTGGACTTCGAGCCTGTAGTCCCAATTCTTTAACTTCACGAGCGCCGGCCACAAGCCGGCGCTTTTTTTGTAGTGACTCCACACCAACGACTAACGTAACCGTTTAGCCTGGCACACCACTCCCTTTCCGCGTCCAAACCATAGAGAAAATTTCAGACATAGATCCCCTGGGAAACAGGGTTTCCTCCCTCTCCCATTCCCACCCGCCAGCCGCCGCCTAGCCCAACAAACGTGCGGCCTGGCACACCACTCCCTTTCCGCGTTAAAGCCGCGTAAAAAATGAGTGTCCAGAATGTGCCTGGCGAGTGCAACCCGCAATCCTCTGTATCCGCGTCCAGATACAGCGATCGCGTTCCCTGACCATGGGGCAGGCCGCACGATATGACGGTCAGTGCTAAACCCCTTATGTGAACCCAGATGCGTACATTTTTCCCTCCGCATGTCGAGTGATGCATCAATGCATACACACAAGATGATGACAAAAAATAAATTTTGTGACACTTGGAGATGCTTTTTTTTAATTTTTTTTATGAAGACTGAACTTACCCCTAACCACTAACCCCTGTTTTTTCTGTACAAAACAAGCCTCAAAGACTATTCTAATTTCCTGTAATTGTGCCTGGATTATTGGAATGACAGTACGAACAGTAGCAAACCGTTATGAAATTGAAGAGGAAATCGGGCGAGGCGGCATGGCCGTCGTGTACCGAGCCCTGGATTTGCGTCTGAATCGTCATGTTGCGCTCAAGCTGCTCCATCCATTCCTCGCCACACAGGATGAAAGTGCCGCAAGGTTTTTGCGAGAAGCCGAGGCGATTGCAAAACTCCACCATCCCAACATTGTGGAAATATTCGACACGGGACAGGATGAAGAGACGGGATCGCATTTTCTCGTCATGGAACTGCTCGAAGGCCCTACCCTCAACACTTTCATCGAACAAAACAACACCGTGATCCCGGAAATCGCGATTGCCATGGGATGCAGCATTTGCGATGCCATTGAGCATGCGCACAAATCAAACATCATCCATCGCGATATCAAGCCTGAAAACATCATGTTTTCAAAAGACGGCACGCTGAAGCTCATGGATTTCGGCATTGCACGAATCCTCGATGCCGACAGGATGACTGCATCGGGAAGCCTCATCGGTTCGCCGGCACACATGGCCCCGGAAATCATCGAAGGCCACAAATACTCGTTTACGTGCGATATCTTTTCGCTCGGTACCGTCCTGTATTTTGCCCTGACAAACCGCCTGCCTTTCACGGGAACGACCCCAATGGCCGTTTTCAAGGCGATCCTCGACAGCACGTACACGCCACCCGGCAGGCTGAATCAGGCCATCTCCAAAAAGATGGATCGCATTGTCGCCAAATGCCTCAAAACGAGTCCTGACGAACGGTATCAGACAGCTGCTGAATTGCGAGATGCTCTTCTCGCGCTTCTCAAGCCGCTCAAGCTTGAGGCCTACCCTACCGTCATTGCGGAGTATTATGCGTCTCCGGAAGGCTTTCTCGAAAAGCATTTGCCCGAAGTCATCACCACGCTGACGGCGGCTGCACAGACGGATATCCACCAGCGAAAGATTCCGGCAGCGCTCGAAAACCTCAACATCGTTCTCAATTACGATGCCGAAAACCAACAGGCCATTGCGCTTCTCAAAAAGCTGAGAACCGGTGACATCGTAAAAAAGCGCATATTTATCGGCACCACATCGATTGTCGCGATAGCTGTCATTGTCACGCTGGTAATGCTCAAACCCTGGCAGTCAGATGATTTGCCCGGCACGACTGGCGACAATCAAAGTAGCCTGTCCGCCACCGAACAGCCTGTAGCCCAAAACGCCGATGCCATCGAAGTCACGGATCATGGCGATGCCGATTCCAATCCCGGGCAGGACAATAACCTCGGCGTGGCATCCACATCAGAAAACAATTCTGTCAACGATTCATCTGCAACTGACGAAACTGACGAAACTGATGCTGAGAATCAGGCGCAAGCATCCGATGTGGATACCAATGAACCCGACAAGTCAGACGACGCTGAGAGCAACACCGGCCTAAAGCCTGACGAAACCGAACACGTGCAACACCAGGAAAAAAGGCCATCGCGCACACAGACGCCCAAGAAAATTCACAAGACTGAACAAGAACAAAAGCAGGACACCGAGACGCCCGAAACCACGCCTGCCCCGCCTCCCGAAACACCGGTCGAAACGCCACCCGCCACCGTTCTGGTGCGCCAGCCCGTATTTCCGCCAGATGCCTATGCATTCATCGCAGGAAAACGATATAATGCCGATTCCAATGGCGACATCAGCCTGAAGCTTACGCCCGGCCGTTATGCCATGACGGTGACTTGCAAAAAACGTTGTGTTCCGCAAAAAACAACGCTTGTCGTCGATGAAAATGCCACCAATCAGGATGTCATTACGCTCGACTGGGCAGACGCGTCGATCACGGTCACTTCACAGAACAACAATCTCTATTTTGTGGCCATTCTCGTCGATGAACATGGACGTTTTACACAACAAATCGACTACCTGATGGCAGGAAAGCCAAAGACCTACAATGGTTTCAACCCTCTTGGAAGCAAGCCCATCCGTCTTGAAGTCTATGCCATTGCCAAGTCAAAGCAGCTCACCGGGATGTCGCGTTCCATCCTCGAACAGGAAAAAACGGCTTCCACACGCGTCGAACTTTTCCCCGGAGACACTCGAAGCATCACTTTCTAATGCCTCAGAATCCCCAGCTGATCTGAAGCCCGAGTTCGGGATGTTTACGGCGAAGTGAAAAGACAGACTCGAAATCGTCGTAAAGCACAAACCGGCAAATCGCACCGAAATAAACCGTACGCAGTACCGAATCCATCGAGTCAAACGGCTGCACGCCGAAACCGGCACCAACAGAAAAATTCCAGATTCCGCCACGTCTCGATGTAAACCACGTCCCTGCGGCCAGTTCACCACGGATGGAGAGCATTGGCAGGCCGGGATGAAAGTCGACGATCGCCTGCACCTCAATATCACCGAGGTGAGATGTCTCAATCAGGCTGTTGTGATATCGGTACGATGCCTCATCGAGAAACACCCCCCAGCCAATTCCCAGGCGTCCATGAATCGTGATCCACGATGACGGCGTCCAGCCTAGCCCAAGGCTCAGAACCAAACCATGGCTGAACATCGCCGGCTGTGAAGCCCTCTCAAAAGCAGACAGCCGCGAATCCACAGAAATCTCAAGTACCGTGTTTTCGGGAGGCTCTGAGGCAAAAACAACAACCGGCAGAGCAAAAAACACGGCACAGAAGCATACAGTCAGAAATCGGTTCAAAGCCGTATTATTAATTAAGCGTTAAGAATAGGCCGAGAACAACAAGCGCAAGAATGACAACGACCGCAATGAGTATGATCAGCGTCTTGGGAAGCTTGCCAGCCGGTTTATCCTGCGAAGGCGGCAAGACCGTTTTGGAAATGATGGTCGGACTCGAAGCCATCACGTCATCCAAATCGATCTTTTTGTTGATTTCCTCGAGTGCCGCATGCAACTCGTTGCCGTCCTGATAACGCTTCAGAGGATCTTTTTCCATGCACTTATAAATGCACTCGATCAGTTCCTTCGGCGGATTGTACTCGGGACGCGGCACGCACACCGGCGTTTCCTTGTTAACCTGATCGTACATGACTTCCATGGGGGAATCATGGTTATACGGCAGGTTGCCGGAAACGACCTGGAAAAGCATGACACCGAGCGCATAGATATCGCAAGCGGCCGTGATGTCGAGAACGCCCATGGCCTGTTCGGGGCTCATATAATGGGGCGTACCGAATGCCACGCCGGCCATCGTCAGTTTTTTCGCCGCGCCCTGGAGACGCGCAAAACCGAAGTCCAGGACTTTCGCATGTTCCTCGCCATTATCATCGGTCACGATAAAGACGTTCTCTGGTTTCAAATCCCGGTGGAAAATGCCGTGCTTATGCGCTTCGCCAAGAGCCGATGAAATTTCGCAGAAAAAATTCATCATCGTCTTGAGATCGGGAACGCTCTTTTCGATGATGTAAAACAGCGACTTGCCGACGAGAAGTTCCATCGCCATGAAGAGCTGGTTGTGTTTTTCGTCAGGCGCGCACGTGTAGAGCTTGACGATGTTCGGATGATCCAATGCCGAGACGACCTGCGCCTCGCGGAAAAACCTGTCTTTGAGCGTCTCGTCTTCCATATACTCGCTTTTGAGTACCTTCAGCGCGACGGTCTTGTCGATGAACTTATTCTTGGCACGATAAATCTTGCCCATGCCGCCTTCGCCAATCAAGGCCAGGGGAACGTATTGCCCGCCGACGATATCGCCGAGCAGTTCGTCGTTATGGGATTTTCTTAAATCGGCCGCTTCCACATAGTGAAAATGACAATTCGGGCATTCGGCACAAAGCTCGCCCTCACTGTGACATTTTGGACATATTGCCATATTGACTTACCTGTTAAAAAAGAACCCTGCCCAAAACAAGATGGACACTAATAACGTTCCATTCTATGACATGCCGCATTTTTTCGCAACAATTTAGGGCATAGCAAAGCATAGCAAACGCCGAGGCATTGCAAAAGCCACGGCGCCACAACCAATATAAGGTTGCCGCGCGTATGACAATAGCGCGGCACAACGCACGCCGTATGACAATAGGCGTGCCCCCAAAATAAAAACGTTCAAATGACTACCAGTTGGTCGGCTGATAAAACCAGTACCGGAACATGTTGATATCGCGGTCGGCCGTCAGGCAGGTCTGGCGCAGCTTGATGACCGTGTCATTGACATAATACGAAGGAATGACAAACGGCCAGTTGCGCCAACGGGCACGCCGGTCATACCCCTCGCAACGCGAAACGCCGACATCCTGCCCGTTGCAGTTAATCAGAAGCTCGTAATCACCACGCGCATAGTCCATCATGCGAATCACGCACAAATGCGTGTCGGGAATCACGCCTGGAATCTCGAACTCGGAATAGCCGCCTTCGTGCGCGACGCCCGTGTCCTCGATGAGCGCACCGTCCGGAAAATAAAGGCGCTGGCGATTCTTCCAAATATCGCGGGACTCGCAGATGCGGAATTTGTATTTCTTTTCCGAAGCCTCTTCCGTCACGTTCAACTCGCCCAAAAGAAGCCAGTCCAAATCGTCTATCTTGAACATCATGGGCATTTCGGCCGACCAGACCTTGACGAATTCCCAGCTGTTCGTAATCGGATAGCTCTTCGGCAGCGGCTTGAACTGCCCCGGAATATAGATGCGGCGCTCGTTGCCCAGAAGGCGCACGACATGCGCATAAGAAATCGACAGCTTTTCGAGCTGCACGATGGCCATCTGCAACTTCTGGAGCATCGTCTTGCCGGGCTCGTCGAGCAGCATCCGGAGCGCACGGCAGTTGTCGCAGTGGCGTTTCCATTCCGGCCTGTCGAGAATCACGGGATCGATGTTCGCCGTCACACTGTCCAGAACCAGCTTGTCGAACATCTGAAAAAACCTCAGGATCCCGCCTATCGCCGACTCCTTGAGTACGTTCGATTCCAGCAGTTCCTGCATGATCGCGAAATTCTGCCCGAGAAGCGCGATCTCCGGCAGCTTCGAGTTGCCGCCGATGCGATCGTAGGCATTCTTGCGGTCGCGAAGAAGGCGCATCAAAGTATGATGCGTTTCGCGATCGATCGAGCGCGTGCAGGGCATCTCCTTGCGGAAACGCATGTCGATTTCATTCGGGCCGGGATTGAACGGATCGAGCGGGTCACGGATTTCCTTGATGTCCGCCGTCGCCGCAATGCGGCACAGCTCGAGCTGGTTGTCATCGGCAGGACGGTCACTCACGATAAACCGGTAAGTTTCCCTGAAATACCGGTTCTCAATGCGCCCGTCGCCCAGCTTCACACGATCCGACGCCATTTCCTGGTACGTGACCTTGACATAGATCGTCGCCGGAAGCTGGAACTTTTCCGGCTCAAACGTCGCCGAATCCGTGACCGGAATGAATATCTCGCGGCCCTGAATGTCCGTGCCGATGCCCGGCGTAATGTCAACTTTCAGCCCCGGAACCGTCTGCGCCCTGACCAGAAGCGACGTGTCGCCATCCTGAATCCCCATGCCGTGCATATTCTGGATGTGAAGCCGACGCTTTTGGAGATGGTAGGCATGGCGAGCATTCCAGTCGTCTTCCGTCAGGAAATACTTGAAAAAATAGACCCGCTTGTAACCTTCTTCCTTCTCGTTATTTGCCATGCCATTTCCCCATCAAAGCTGGAACAGTGGAGCCGGTTTGGGCGTGCTCATCGGGACAGTACGCGCTATCAGGCGGCCGTCCTTTGCCATCGCTTCCTCGCAGAGGTTGAGCAGGTTCATCAGCTCATCCTTGAAAACTGCCAGAACTGTTGACAATTCTGCGCGGTACACGCCGTTTTTGCCCGTCATGGTCTCGAAACCCACCTTTTCGTCACCGCGCCGACAAATGCCAGTAAATCCATAAGCCTCGACTGTGAACGCCCCCGTCTCGTCCTCGTCCGCGAAAGAACATCCGCGTTCTTCCTTGCCCTCATGCTCGCGCACAATGGCCGTGCAGAAGGAACGCTTGCCCTCCTTTTTGAGGAGCTTCATCAGGCTCTGAAAGCAGTCGTAACCATCGTAGTCACGGCGATCCGCGTCGGCCGCAAGCCCAGCAAGCGGGCTCCCCGCAGCTTTGAGAAATCCTTCCAGGCGAGCTGCGTCGTAAATGACGACGCTGTATTTCTGCGCGTATGCGCCCTCTAAAACGCTAATCGTGTACTGTACGGCGTATTCCATGTCTATCCTCGTTAAAATGGCCAGAAAAAAAAGCCGTTCAAGAATACCCGTCAAAAAATTAGTGGCAAGGTGTTTTTCGCCGAAATGTCCTAATTTTTTGGCGCGGCTATCGGCCGATACGCCGCGCATCGCGTGCCTATTGCATACGGCACGCGGGCAAGGCTATCTCACGCTTCCTTCCAATTCCTCCAAACCCGCTTAAAACCTCGTTTTTATCTCATATCCATATCCAGCTCACGCGTTCAATACGCCTTGCCTATTGCCTATTGCCTGTTGCCTCCTGCCTATTGCCTATTGCCTCCTGCCTCCTGCCTCCTGCCTATTGCCTGTTGCCTATTGCCTTAAAAATGACATTGCCAGACAAGCGAAATCGGGGTAAACGGCTAGCGCATTTTTGGTATGTCTGTCGACATACGCGTTTCTGGTAATTGTTCAGGAGTATCAGACATGGTAGATTTTTCAGAGATCCTCAAGAAAGCCGAATCCTATCGCGCCGACATGACGCGTTTTCTCCGCGACATGATTGCGATTCCGAGCGAATCCTGCGACGAACGCAAAGTTGTCCTCCGCATCAAAGAAGAGATGGAGAAGGTGGGATTTGACAAAGTCAACATCGATCCGATGGGCAACATTCAGGGTTACATTGGACACGGCAAGCACGTCATTGCGATGGACGCCCACATCGACACAGTCGGCGTCGGCGACATTCGTCTCTGGACAGAATGCGATCCTTACAAAGGCAAAGAGGATGACAACACGATTTGGGGCCGTGGCGGCTCCGATCAGGAAGGCGGCATGGCGGCAATGGTTTATGCCGGCAAAGTTATCAAGGATCTCGGCCTCGAAGGCGACTACACGCTGATCGTCTCCGGCACGGTTCAGGAAGAAGACTGCGACGGCCTCTGCTGGCAGTACATCGTGAACGAACTGAAACTCCGTCCGGAATTCGTCGTCATTACTGAACCGACGAGCCTCCGCATTTATCGTGGGCATCGCGGCCGCATGGAAATCAAGGTCGAGACCCGCGGCGTGAGCTGCCACGGTTCCGCTCCTGAACGCGGTTCCAACGCAATCTACAAAATGGCCGACATCCTCCAGGACATCCGCGAGCTCAACCGCGATGAATACGACAACGACCAGGCCGTCAAGGGCCTCGGCAAAATGCTCGACCCGAAATACAACGAACGCTGGGAAGACGCCCGTTTCCTCGGCCGCGGCACGATTACCGCAAGCCAGATCTTCTACACGAGCCCCAGCCGTTGCGCCGTCGCCGATTCCTGCCAGCTTTCGCTCGACCGCCGCATGACCGCCGGCGAAACCGCGGAATCCTGCCTCGAAGAAATCCGGAACCTTCCGAACGTCAAGAAATGGGGCGACGACGTCACCGTCTCAATGTATATGTACGAACGTCCTTCCTACACTGGCCTGAATTATCCGACCGAATGCTTCTTCCCGACATGGGTCATTCCCAACACGCATCCCGCCTGCGAATCCCTCGTCGAAGCCTACAACGGCCTTTCGGCCGCCGACGGCGCAAAACGATTCTTCGATGAAAAACCGACCATCGACAAATGGACGTTCTCGACGAACGGCGTTTCGATTATGGGACGCTATGGCATTCCCTGCATCGGCTTCGGTCCCGGTGCCGAAGAACAGGCCCACTTCCCCAACGAAAAAACGTGGAAAGATCATCTCGTGACTGCGTGTGCCATGTATGCGGCCATCCCGATGACATACTGCAAAAAGGTTGACTAATGTTTAAGCCCGGTTTCCATCGACGGAAACCGGGGATTTTTTTGTGCAGATAGAACCTTCGCAGGCTGCCCTTTTCATTTGTATCCCCGGCCTGCGTTTCACACATATTCTGGAGTAGACATGCAGACTCAGTTTCGTGGCAAACATTTCGTAACACTTCGCGATTGGACAAAAGACGAAATCGACACCCTTCTCGACGTGTCGGCCGATCTCAAACGCGACTTTGCAATGGGCCGTGTGAACAACATCCTCGAGAATCAGACGATTTTCCTGATGTTCATGGAACAGTCCACCCGTACCCGTAACTCCATGGAAGCCGGCATCACCCAGCTCGGCGGCCACGGCCACTTTATCGACGGCCAGACGGCACAACTCGCCCACGGCGAAAGCGCAAAAGACACCGCCATCATCCTCAGCCGCATGGGCCACGCCATTGCCATGCGTTACTGCAACTGGTCTTATGGCAACAAGTTCATCTCCGAAATGGCCAAATGGGCGACCGTCCCCGTCATGAACCTTCAGTGCGACCTCTATCACCCGATGCAGGCCATTGCCGACCTCATGACGATGCAGGAAAAATTCGGCAAAGACCTCAAGCGCATCAAGGTGTCGATCATCTGGGCGTATGCTGAATCCCACAAAAAACCCATTTCCGTTCCCCTTTCGCAGATTCTCCTTTTCCCGCGCTATGGCATGGACGTCTGCCTCGCACATCCGAAAGGCTGGGAACTCCCCGACTGGGTTATTGCCGAAGCCAAAGCCAATGCAGAACGCTATGGCGGCACGGTCACGGTGACGGACGACGAAGCCGAAGCCTATCGCGGTGCCCACATCGTCATTCCCAAAAACTGGGGCAACTGGGTCAACGATCAGACCGGTCTCCAAGCCTCCGGTGCCGTCAAGGTCGTCGATGACGCCCTCCGCGCCCACAAATCCTGGAAATGCACGGCTGAAAAAGTCGCGACATGCGATCCCGATTTCGTTTATATGCATGCCCTTCCGGCCGACCGCAACAACGAAGTCGAAAACGAAATCATCGACGGCCCGCACAGCATCGTCTACGATGAAGCCGAGAACCGTCTCCACACGGCCAAGGGCGTCATGGCGCTGACCATGGGCGGCCGCGGCGGTGCCCACTTCTAAGCCGATTCATTCGGTTGCTTTAAAAGCCTGCCTCTCGGCAGGCTTTTTTTGTTCCAAGAACGCGTAATGAACAGTTACCCGTTTTTTTTTAAATCAACACGATTACTTGGAACAGGGCGTTCAAACTTGCTATAATGCATGGTTTATTCTGGACGTAGTGTATTCTGGATTCCAATTCCAGACCAGAGTGGCGCATATTCCAATTTGGAATGATTGATTTTCCCGAGAGGGATGGTTTTCAAGGAGAGAAAGATGGTTTCAGAGAAAAAGAGAAAGAACCTGATTCTTGCGACAATGGCGATAGCCTCGCTGGTAGCCTTCGGATGCGGCTCAGATGATTCCGAAGATGGCGATTGTTACGGAAAAGTCTGCGGCAGCAACCAAATTTGTGACGATACTGCCAAAGCGTGCGTAGACAAGCCCGAACCTGAGTCGTGTACTGGTCTTATGGGGCCCGACTACAGAGTGTGTTCCGATGAGTGTACAAACATCTACACGGATCCCAAAAACTGCGGCGGATGCGGCAAACCCTGTGCTGAGGGCTTAGTTTGTAACAACGGTGTTTGCGGTGCCCCGAGTACTTGCACGGCAGACCAGAAAGAATGCAATGGCACATGCAAGGATATCAAGACCGATCCCCAAAACTGCGGCGAATGCGGCGCAACCTGCGGTGCCAACCAGGTCTGCCAGGGCGGCATTTGCCAGGATACTGTGACATGCGATAAAGACAAGAACCAGTGCGGCAATCAGTGCTATGATTTGACAAACGACGACAACCACTGCGGCTCGTGCAGCAATGCCTGCCACGGCGGCCAAAAATGCAGCAATGGCAAGTGCGTTGATGTGTGCGACGACAGCGAAAAATGCAACGGCGTATGCGTGAACAAGATGGCCGATGACAACAACTGCGGAGAATGCGGCCATAAGTGCAACGCCAATGAGACCTGCCAGGAAGGCAAATGCGAAGCAAAACTCGTTTGCCAAGGCACACTCGAAGCCTGCGGCACCAAATGTGTCGATCTGACGAACGACAACAACAACTGCGGCAGCTGCGATCGCATTTGTCCGACAGGCGAAACTTGCGTTGATTCAGACTGTACAGGTGGAAAGGACGATGATTGCGATGACATGGAAGCCGCTACATGCGACGGCAACGCCATCAAGGAATGCAAAGACAAAAAGTATGTGTTGACCAAATGCGGCGACGATCAGATTTGCAATGACGGCGAATGCATCGACCACATCGTTGAAGACGAATGTAACGAAGAAGAATTCGTCCCCTATTGCGAAGGCAACTCGATCAAGACCTGCCAGAACAAGCAG
>JAZODZ010000187.1:0-2699 GCA_045597285.1 Myxococcota bacterium | reverse complement strand
CTTAATTGCCACATTTCAGGCATTTTTAGTGGCCATTGCCCATCAACGGCCTTTACGAAATCACTTTTAACGAGTATGATTACAAATAACAAGTACGCACAATAAAGTGCGATACTTGCATCAATAACAGATACTATCCTTTATGAAAGTGTAAGACACATGATGCCCCCCAAAGAACGACATATCAACGAAGAAAGCCTGGCATGTACGGGATTTAATTACACGCTGTCGCTCATCAGCGGCAAATACAAAATGACGATTCTCTATACACTCATGGAGTTTGGAGTTGTTCGTTTTAATGAAATGAAAAAATACATCGGCACGATTACATACAAGACGCTGAGTTCTGCGCTTAAAGAGCTGGAAGCAGACGGTCTTGTTCATCGCGAGGAATATCCCCAAATACCTCCGAAAGTGGAATATAGCCTGACCGAACGCGGGCAATCGCTCATACCTATTTTGGATGCGCTCTGTGAATGGGGTGATAAAAACAAAGTATAAAATTATTTAAGTCTAATCAGTATTTTCAAAGCGACTTAATATGATTAATACTTGTATCGGCCTATTGCGTTACCGCAATACGGCCTCATTGCGCTCGCCTATGTGCTCGACCTGCGGTCTGCGCGCATACGGCTCGCGTTTTCTTTAATGAGTCAGTTTCTATCAATTGTGCTCAATACCAGGAGAAGGAACATGACCAAAGCATTATTCATCAACGGCAGTCCGCGCAAAAACTTCAACACTGCGCAGATTCTCGACAAGGCTATCGAAGGTGCTCAGGCCGCCGGCGCGGAGACAGAGCGCATCGATTTGTATTCGCTGAACTACAAAGGATGCATGAGCTGTTTTGCATGCAAACTCAAAAATAGCAAAACCAATGGTGTCTGTGCGATTAAGGATGATTTGCGCCCAGTATTGGAAAGAGCGCTGACGGCTGATGTTATTGTGATTGGTTCGCCGATTTATTACAATTGTATTACGGGCATGGTGCGCAGCTTTATGGAACGTTTGTTATATCCGGTGGGTTCGTATATGCTCATGAACTTCCATAAAAAAGTATTGCCTACAGCCTTAATCTATACCATGAATGTTCCCGAAGAACTGCTCGTTCAATATCATTACAGAGAAGCACTTGCCGCTCATGAATCTGCCATGTCACTTGTATTTGGGCACTGTGAATAGCTGTTTGTATGCAATACCTATCAATTTAAAGATTATTCGAGGTATGTCTATGCCATCAATTTGTTCAAAGAAGAAGACAAGGCAAAATACAGGGATGAGCATTTCCAGATTGATCTTGATAATGCCTATAATCTGGGAAAACGACTTGTCGAAATGGCAAAGTAATCAATTTGTGGAATATAATTTTGAGCGTTGCTATGACGGTTACGCTCAAAAAGCATTTTGCTTCAATAAGGAATGGAATAACGAGGATTAATTATGTTCAGGGAAATGAGGCGAATCAAACAGCAAATTCCAGAAGCTGAATGTATAGAAATACTGCAATCTGAACCACGGGGCGTCTTGTCTCTGATTGGTGATGAAGGCTATCCCTATTGCATTCCTTTGAGTCATTATTATAGTTCAGAAGATCATAAGATCTATTTCCATGGGGCAAAACAGGGGCACAAAATAGATGCGATTAAGCATTGTGATAAGGCATGTTTTTGTGTTTATGACAGGGGGTATAAAATAGAGGGTGACTGGGCTTTAAATATCAGAAGTGTTGTCGTATTTGGCAGAATTCGCCTCATCAATGATATTCAAAAGGCCAAAGATATTTGTACAAATATCACTTTGAAATTTACGAATGACAAAGAATATCTTCAGAAGGAATTGGATACTGCATTGAATCGAGTACAGTGTTTTGAACTATGTATTGAACACATGACGGGTAAGCTTGTCAATGAATCTTAATCGTGAATGAATTGAGGCAAAGAGGTAACAAAAACGCCCGGCGTATCGCAAAGCGATAGCCGGGCGCAGAGGCGCGTATCGAGCCGGTAGAGACGTTCGGTCGAACGTCTCTTTGCCGAAAACGCCGCAGCCGTGCGTATCGCAGATAGCACGGCCACAAAAAATATTAATATATTATTTTGCCAACTGAGCGCCCTTTTCAAAAACTGCACGACATTCTTCGGGGAATACCGTTTCATGGCGTTGTATTTTGTCTTCGGGATTGAACAATGTCCATGGCCAGTCGGTTTTGCTGTAATCCTTGAGCTGCAGCGTATTGCCGCTGACAAATACTTCTGTTGGACCGACAAAGCGGCTCAGTACCTGCTGATAGTTATTAAGCAGTTGTTGATACATCGTGTCGGGCGCATTGCTGGTCATGATGAGCAGCACAGGGATTGGGTGCGCATTACAGCAAGGATTTTCTTTATTATAAGTCAAATTCTGGAAAATGAGTCTTTCATAGAGCGCCCTGAAAGATGCTGTCATTTCGCTGAGATAATTCGGCGAACCAATGATCAGGCCGTCAGATTCTCGAATGGCGTCCAGAACAGGCTTTAATGCATCACGGCAAATACATTGTCCTTTGAACTTCTCTTTTTTACAACCAAAGCAAGATACACATCCTGTATATTTTTCGAGTTTGAAAAGATCGAATCTTTCAACGGTCGCGCCAGCGGATTCTGCGCCTTTGGAGGCTTCAGTAATCAGCGTGTCGGTGTTCCATCCTTTTCTGGGGCCTG
>JAZODZ010000186.1:0-4319 GCA_045597285.1 Myxococcota bacterium | reverse complement strand
TGATTGCATGAGCACAGATGAATTTGCTGACGCGCTCGCCAAATCCTTGGTACAGCGTGAATTGCTGCTCAAGCTGATGTCGATGAATCATTACGATATGGAGGAAAACAGCCGCCTTGAAATGTTGCTCGAATTCAAACGGGCTTATGGCCAGTCCATCGAAATGGTGAGTAAGTGTTTGAAAAAATTCTTTCCAAAGCTTTCAAAAGCCAAAATCAATCAGTTCATCTATATATTCTTTCCTTTCATGTTTGGCATTTATCCCTATACCGAGGTGACAGATAAACAGAAGAAAGCTATGAAAGATGTCGGCATTAAGTTTGTTTATCAGTCGATTTATGAAATCACGTGCAGATGCATAAAAGCACTGCTTAATTGATTTGTATTATATGATCCGCGTGTAAACACTAAAACATAAGGAATCTACAATTATGAAACAACAGCTAATAATCATCACACTATTATCAGCTATTTTAGCATTCGGTTGTTCCGAAGACAACAAAACAACCAATACGGCTGCTTCTCAAAATACGGGAACTAACAGCCCGCAGAATCCTGGGGACAACCCGCAGAATCCTGAAGACACCACGCAGAAACCGACCAATCCTCAACAGGAAGCATCTGTTTTAAAGGCAAAAATTGATGATACAGTCATTACTGTTGAATGGGAAAACAACGATGCGGTAAAAGCACTCAAAGAAATGGTTTCAGAATCTGCAGTAACCATCAATATGTCCCAATATGGCGGATTTGAACAAGTCGGTTCATTAGGTCAAACTTTACCTCATACAGATGCACAGACAACGACGGCTCCTGGCGACATTGTATTATATTCCGGCAATCAGATTGTCGTCTTTTATGGCTCAAATTCATGGAGTTATACAAAATTGGGCAAAATTACAGACAAATCCAAATCTGAACTCAAAACACTCTTGGATAAAGAGAATGTCACGTTCTATTTATCCTCAGATATGACAGGAACTCAAACAAAACCTGCACCATCCGAAAAGAAATCTCTCGTGGCGTATTTTTCTGTTACCCAGAATACAAAACTCATTGCAGAATATATCTCGGAACACACGGGATCGACGCTTTACGAAATCGTCCCGGAACAACCCTATACCGACAAAGATATCGACTATTGTGACAGTAGCAGTCGCACATCCATCGAAAAGAATGATTCAAATGCGCGCCCGGCCATTGCATCGACCATAGATAATATTGAACAATATGATATCATCTATTTAGGATATCCAATCTGGCATGGTCAAGCCCCCAAAATCATGTACACATTCCTGGAAAGTGTTTCTATTAAAGACGGTGCAACGATTGTCCCATTCTGTACATCTGCCAGCAGTGGCATTGGTTCGAGTGCAACAAATCTCAAGCAATTAGCACCCTCAGCCAACTGGCTCGATGGAAACAGATTTGCAGTAGGAACTGATAAATCGACTGTTACCCAGTGGGTTGACAGTCTAAACCTCAAGTAAGGAGAAAAGATATGAGTAAAACATTGGTTGCGTATTTTTCTGCAAGTGGTGTGACGGCTAAAATGGCCAAAGACCTGGCAAATGCCATCGGAGCCGATCTTCACGAGATTGAACCAGCCGTCAAATATACAGACGATGATTTGAACTGGCAGAACAGCCAAAGCCGAAGTTCACTCGAAATGAAAGATATGTCAAGCCGCCCTGAGATTAAATCGCATGTCGATAATATGGCTCAATATGACCGCATATTTGTAGGATTCCCGGTATGGTGGTATCGAGAGCCAAGCATTATCGACACATTTATGGAAGCCTATGATTTTAGTGGCAAAACCGTGATTCCTTTTGCGACATCAGGCGTGAGCCCCATTGGTGATTCTGGCAAAATTATGCAGAAACTTGCGCCGAATGCCAAAGTCCATGCGGGTAAGCGATTTTCGACATCTGTCTCTGCCGATGAACTCAAAAAATGGGCCGAGCAGTTCTAATGATTATCGGAGGCCATTGTGGATAGACGCAAGTTTTTACAAGACATGATATCGGCAGCGGCCGCAGGCATCGCCCTCACGGCCTGTTCCAATCCATCCAATGCACAACCCCAGGATACAGGCGAATCCGCGCCTAAATCCAATCCAGCAAAAGGGAGTTCAAAGCAAATGAAAATTGTCGTCCTTACCGGCAGTCCTCGTGCTAATGGCAATACAAACTATATGGCCGAACGCTTTATTGCCGGCGCAACCGAGACCGGACACGAAGTATTCAGATTCGACTGTGCTCGCAGCAATATTTCGGGCTGCATCGGCTGTAACCATTGTAACATGAATGGCCCATGTATTTATAACGATGATTTTAATAAACTGAGTCCAAAACTCATCGAAGCGGATTTAGTGGCCTTTGTGTCGCCGATGTATTATTTCGGGTTTTCGTCGCAAATAAAACGCGTGATCGACAGGTTTTATGCGATAAACGGACAAATCAAAGGCGCATCTAAAAAGGCTGTATTTATGATGGCTTATGCCGACACATCCAAAACTGAAGCCGAGGCCATGACAGCGCATTACAAAACCCTGATTAAGTATCTCGGTTGGAAGGATGCAGGCATGGTGATTGCGCCCGGTGTCTGGACGGCTGGTTCGATAAAGAATACAAGTTATGGCGAGGATGCGTATAAACTGGGGAAGAGCATATCATAGGTAAGGCGCGAGGCTATTGGCCATTTGCCAATACGCCTCGTCGGGCTACCGGCTGCGCCGATACGCCCTCTTGCGCTCGCCTATGCGCCTGCGCATACGGCTCGCGAATAATCACTGCGTAGCCTTTTGACACAATTTGTCCATATTTTTAAGGCCATTGCGTTTACCTGAACCCATTTGCGAAAGACCACCGGTTGACCATATCCCCACATGTGAAGATTGGGCTTCTTTTTGAGCCATACAAATCTGACGCCGTTTGGATGAGGTAAACTTTGTGTTGGAAAAGGCCATTCCTAGTCTTGCCATCTCTGTACTGTAGTCATAGGATGTATTATTATTTACATAACCAAGATAAGCGAGTTCACGATGTCCTGTCGCGTCCTTCGGGCAGGTTCCATCTGATTCAGGCTTGTCACATGTAATCATAACTTCTGCGTCAGCTGGTAGCAAACTCACAGCTGTTTGCCAGGATTCATACCCATAACGCTCATTGTGGTCATTATAATTTGTGTCTTTAACACAAGTCATATAACGTCCGTTATATTGTTTCGCACATTCCGGTGCATCTATTCCATGAATACGAATATTAAAACGTACACTCATCCATTTTCCAGTTGATGAATCATACTCGTAATTATTGCAAAGGCCATCGTTTTCCGGACGTACCCAGAGCGTATCTCCATCTACCCATTCAATAATTCTGGCAGAACTATTGTTGGTTAGCTTGCATGTCGGAAGTTCTTCTGCACATTTTCCAGTGTCAGCATAACAGTATTGTGTACATGTTTTCTGAGCTTTCCAAACATAGCATCCATTGTTATCCATTTCACATTTAGTCAGCGTTTTTCCGTCACAAGCGTAATTGCCTTGTGTACATTGTGATGGGCATTCATTAATGCATTGGCCGTTTTCACAAGACTTTGCACACGCTTCAATCACGCTCCATACCGCCGTTCCATGATCATCTTTACATTCGATACGATTTGAACCGGAACAATCAATGTCGCCAACACTACATACGGGCTCTGGCTTCATTGGTGTTACACATTCGCCGTCACGGCATGAATCAGTACACGTATCAATGACAATCCAGTCTGTCGCATGATTCACAATTTGACATTCCAGAATATTTAACCCATCACATTTCCTCTTTCCAACATCACACAAGACCTGATAATCGCAATCTAAGCCCATTTCAGCAATAGTTTCCGGAGAAAGAATTGTACATAATTCTTGCGTATCAATGACTATTGTATCATCTGTATCATTTTCAACGCACGAACTTAGCCAGGGACAAATACAGACTAATGCGGCCATTATCCAACTATTTTCGTACATCCTTTGCATGGTATCCTCCCGAATGTTTGTTTTCAAATAACACACCTCATATTCAACGATATGAGGTATGTTATTTATACTTTAAAATGCTGATATTGATATTGATTTGAATTAGCCACCCGGTTTTGTACAGGTCACTTTTGTACCATTGACGGCACAATCGTTGTTGTCACACGTCCATTTCATCGACTTGCCCGTCTTTGTATTGCAAAGATAAGCCGTGCTTCCGTCTGCGGAACATACCGGCGTACACGCTGAACACGACTGGCCGGCATCCAGCTTGTTGCACGCAGGTTTGTCT
>JAZODZ010000185.1:0-4435 GCA_045597285.1 Myxococcota bacterium | reverse complement strand
AAGACAGTTTTGGGGCGTTTCTCACTGTATTATTTTGGTTAATGCTATTGAGGAATTCTTCAAATGTATTCAAAAATGAATTCTTCTCATCATTTATATTCAAAAATGAATTCTTCTCATCATTAATGCGATCAAATTGAGATTTAAATTCGATTAATCTATCAATAATCCCCGTATGACTATTATCTATTTTTTCATCTAATATTAAGAATTGCTCAAAATGGTTTTGATAGAATTTTTCTTCTCTATTCGCAAGATCTTCTGTAAATTTACGACATTTATCTTTATTCTCTGGCAGATCGCCTAAATGACCTTGAGTACCGTCGAAATGATTTGCATCTATTTCATCGTACTTATTTTTGAATTCCGAACTAATTTTATCAATATCAATTGTTTTTTCGATATGCTCGGTATCAGGCGTGCATCGACATCGCAATAAGATTTCGTCGTCAGACAAGCCTGCACCATCTTTTTGTGTCATTAAGATAGTACGGCCTCTGTCTTGTAAAATGCCTATGACATCTGAATTATCGGCTTCCCAGGCGATTGCAATGGGCTTTGAATAGTCCTCGATGCGATGATAGCTATCAGGATTCTGACGTTTAAAGGATTCGAGTTCTTCGAGCAAAACCTTACTGTCTGATTTTTGGGGTTCCGGTCGCTGTATGCACTCGACGCTATCGCGATCATTCTGATTTCGTTCTTCGCGTTCGCGGATAATTTCATATTCTTCAGTACTGAGGACGGCATGGTCAGATGCGAAGATGCCATGGAATGCTTCCAACTTTGCCTGTATACGGTTGAGTTGCTTTGAATTCGATGGTTGGAAATTATAAACGTGTACGGGATCGAGTGCGGTATCTTTCGGTAATCCAAGTAATGTATAGTTGATCTTACGATTTACGCGGCCTTCGCGCTGCATCAGACGCGTCGGGTTCCAGGGAATATCAAAATTGAGAATTGTATTTGCTTTATGCAAATTGATACTTTCGGCAAGTACGTCAGTAGCTACAATCACTTGATATGAGTCATCGCCACATTCCGATTCTGGAACACTTTCGGGGATATAATTTCGATCAAAGCTGGCACGGATATCATTTTTAAATTCTTTAAACGAACTGCCGTCGACGCGTAATGTCTTGATGCTTCTATCTTTGAGTATTTTTTCAATTTCTTCACATGTCATTTTTGCTTCTGAAAAAATGACGAGTTTGTGGGATTCATGGCTTAGAAGTTCGTCGATCCGATTTTTGAATTCATCAAGTTTGGGGTCAGATGTGACGGATTTCCATTTCTCAAATAAAGGATCGATGAGTTTGAAATCGTTTTCGAGGCCTTCAAACCATTCGTTTCGGATTTCATCTGAATTGCACAGATAGGACTTATTTTCTTCTGTTTCGAGCTGCCGTATTTCTTCAATCCAACTCTCCAGTTCCTTGTTAGACAATTCATTGCTGAGCTTTTCTTTGTACTTTTGAGGTTCACTTACCAGAACGCAATGGTAGTCTTTCCACATTCTCATCATGTTGATGATGCAATTCCGAAGGTTTGAAAGTGACTCCTTAAATGCGGCCACACTGCTTTCGAGCCGTTTAACCATTCGGCTTTTATTGAGACTGTAGAGGTTTTTGGAACGCTGTGCGCCTTTTCCCTGTTTCGACTCATCGATGTAGAATTCCTCGGCACGATAACGATAATATCCAAATAGCTTTATACTGTCTTCGAACAGCAATGAGGTCGTTTCATCCAACAGGTTCGTGAGTTCATCGCCGAGCTCATACCGCATGGCGTAAGGACCATCGGTTTTGGGGAATTTCTCTTCATCTTCGACATCTTTTCGCGTGCGTCGTTCTGTAATGGGGCGCATAACCCATTTGTCAATTTGCTCGGCAATTTCTTTAATCTTTTGTGCCCTGGTTCTGTCATTCTGAGGAAGTTTTATACTGTTTTCAAATTCTGTTTCCCATTCCCTAAATTTATCGTCAATATCGCCGATGTTTTTAAATACGGTGTCTTTGTACTGATGCGTGAACAACTTAATTTGGTTGTGAAGGTCTTCGGGGCTATTATTCATCGGTGTAGCGGATAACAACCCGATATAGGGATATTCATCACATTCATAATAGATGTTTGAGATGAGAGATGTGAGCGCTTTATACCAGGTATTTTTGTTTCTAAAGCGATGACTTTCATCAATGAGAATCATGCCGTATGGCCCTTTGGGCATTTTGGCATTATCATTTGGATTCAAACGCAGTGTCTCTTCCTGTAAATCTGGGGATTCGTCTTCGTTGAGCTGACTAATTTTCCCGATCGTAATGATATCGACGCAAGAATAATTAAGTTTCCTATATTGTTCCACCGTGTCGAAATCATCGATTGTGTCTTTCCACTGCGTTTCACCTGAACCGGGTACGATGACGAGTACTTTTTTGGGGCGAGTACTGTTGTCAGTTTCGATAAAATGGCGAATAACGAGTACGGCGGTGACGGTTTTACCAAGTCCCACATCATCTGCTAAAAAGAAGCCACCAGCTGCATTCAGAATGTCATAACAGTGCGATGCGCCTTTAATCTGGTACTGCAGCCTATCGTAATGTTTCGGCAAATACTTTTCGTCAATTTGAATGGGTTTGCCGTATCGGCTCATAGAGAGCATTTTGATATATGTTTCATACGGCGAGAGAACGTAATTCTCTGGCGAAAAGGGAGTGCCAGTTTTATCCTTGCCATGTTGCGTAAACATCTGAATAAAATCGCCATTCCATTTGACACTATGCGCCCACATCTGCTCAAACCATTGCAGATGATTGAAATTTTTTCTGACGACATACTCTGGGTGTGTTTCTAGATGATTGAGTTCCCGGTTACCATCCAGACCTATGCCACGACCTGTAAAATTGGAACTGCCGATGATTCCGACAGCTGAATCCCCTTTCGCATTCGTAAAAATATAACATTTGGCATGTAAGGTTCTGTCTATTGTTTTTTTCTCTGAAGATTGTGAATCAACATCATCTATTTGTTCTGTTATGCGGTTATCAAATACATGTATTCTAAATTTGGGATTTTCAGCTTCCTTATCTTTGACATCGACGATTTTAATTAACCAGTCGATGATTTCTTTGACAGATATACCGCAATCCTTATCGATTTTATCCGTAAAGTTGAGTTCGTGTACTGAACGGATAAACCCGCCTTTATCCTGTTCGCGGAACGTCATTTTTCTCTTTTTGTCATCAATATAATTCTCAATTTGTGATTTGTAAACTTTAGGCTCTTCGCCAATGAGCAATTCCAGAGTTGTTTCCGGGCGTTCCAAAAACTCTTTTAATTCAGCGAACAATGCAATGATTGCTTTGATATCCCAATACGCAGTCGCAATTTTGATATCCGTATATTGATAGAGACCATGGTAATCTTTTCTCGTAATGAGTTCTTTTAACGCCGTCTTTATCGAGCATTCTTCGCTTGAATTATCGATGAGCGTGTTGCCATTTTCCCATATAGCGTTCGACATGAGCATACCCTCTGGTATTAGCACATCCCACCACCGTTCTATCTGCCCATCCATTGCACAGACACACCGGTGGTGTGTCTGTGCAATTAGATTGCGATAGTATATGTAGACCGCGCCACTGCGTGGCGCGTGCCGTGGGTTAAGTTACTTACGGCTAATATCGGGCACCATCGCGTGGTGCTTGTTGACTGCGCCACGTTGTGGCGCGTCGAATCGATATTTAATTTATGGTTGTCGGAATTTTTGCAAAATAATAATAATAAATTCCAATAACAGAAATTAGATGCTACAAGCCAGTTCCGTTCCGTTCCGTTCCGTTCCGTTCCGAGAATATTATAGCGGAATTATATATAAATTCAAGGTGTTTGTATGATTTGTTAATATCTTTCATATTGGTTGTTATATTGAAGTTTGGGTTATCATTCAATGAGCTTCCACCCATTGCTTAGGACTCTATGGCATCGTTTCATCTGTGTCAAGAGATTATCCTTACCCTGCACAGTTTTCGACAAAAACACAGAGCATAGCAATAGATCTCTTTGGCAATTGGGTAATGGATGGCAATACCATCGGTATATTTGCGCATATCGACCTGGTGTTCGGCTTCGTCGAGTTTGGCGGTCATCATGACTTCGATCTTCTGTCTGTCATCCTCGGCGTTGGCTTCTTTTAACATCTTTGGTGTGACACATTTGATTTCAAGAATAAGGGCTTTCCGGTCGATGATGGCCACGATATCCGGTCTGCCTTCGCCGTGTTCGTCGTTCGATTTGGGCAGACATATCGAGCGCAGCAAGCCCATGACCATGCCGTGATAGTATTCTTCCTTATAGTCAAATGCGCTGATGCCATCCAACAATATATTGATAAATTCCGATTCTATCGCATCGATATCTTTGTTCCAAAAAGCCTTGA
>JAZODZ010000184.1:0-5343 GCA_045597285.1 Myxococcota bacterium | reverse complement strand
GGGGCGCGGGCTATCGGCTTACCGCCGATACGCCCTGCGGGCACGTGTCACGACACGTGCCTACTTGCCTATGCGCCTTCGGCGCATACGGCTCGCTTATCTTTATTATCGGGCTATCGGCTTTCGCCGATACGCCCTCTTGCCGCCCGCTATGCGTTGCCGCGCATACGCGGGCGGCCCACTCTAAATGTACTGCACGTCGACAATCGAAAGATGCCGAACCATTTTAGGGGTTTTGACGGCAACTGTTTCGCCCACCGACTTGCCGAGCAACGCCTGTCCAATCGGCGACTGATAGCTGATATGCGAATCATCGAGCGTGTCGAGCGGCCCCACCAGCTGATACGTGATTTCGCGGTCTGTATCCTCATCATAGACCGTGACAGTGGCCCCGAAAAACACCTTGTCACCGCGAGGCGTCTTGGGATCGATCGCGTGCATGTCGGCAAAATTCGTATTGAGAAAACGCATCCGGCTGTCGATTTCGCGGAGCCGCCGTTTTCCATAAATGTATTCGGCATTTTCACTGCGATCGCCCTGCGCCGCGGCTTCGGCAACTTCATTGACGACCTTGGGACGCTCCACAGACTTGAGATATTCAAATTCATCGCGAAGGGCCTTGTAGCCATCCGTTGTGATGTACATCACCATATTTTGCTCCATAAAAATAGGGCGTCATATTCATGACACCCTCGAATAACTTCGCGTATTCTACACAAAAATAAGACAAAAAGCAGTGTTAAAAGCTACTTAATGACATTATCGACTTTGACGGGATAACCGCCCGGCGCGATATAAAACAGCCCCTGGTCTGTAATTCTGAGTTCTGGAATGACCGGCAATGACATGAACGAAAGCGCCGCCATGGGACGAGCCAGCGTCACGCCGAGTTTCTGTGCGCAGAACGCGTCGAGCGCGGCCTCGTCACGGATCACTTCGTCGGCGGTGCCGTCGCTCATCAAACCGGCAACCGGAAGCGCCAGCGTGGCCGATTCGTCCCCAAAAACAGCCGCCTGGCCCCCGCCCATTTGCTGAATCAAACGGGCACATTTGAGGATCGATTCGTCATCCATGCCGACGACGACCATGTTGTGCGAATCGTGCCCCACAGACGAACCAATCGCGCCGCATTTGAGCCCGAAACCGCGGACAAACGCCTTGCCGAACGCCCCTGAACCACGATGGCGTTCAAACACGCAAACCTTAGCAATATCAACGGATTTATCGGTCTGAACCAGGCCATTGTCGATGACGGGATCGACCTCGACCTGCCGCGTCAGTATCTGCCCAGGCACGATCTGAATCACGCGAAGTTTCTGGCCTTCGTGCGCATGAACCGCAAGTGCCTCTCGTTCGGGCAGAACGACGTTCATCGTCGAATGGAGATAGACTTTTTGCGGCTTTCCTGCGGGCTGGATAGCGCCATTTTCGTACACGATTTGCCCTTCATGCAGAACGATGTCGGGGTCAAATGACGTCAGATCCGGCGCAATGACGAGATCGGCCTGCGCACCGGCAAAAATAGCCCCGAGGCGATTCTGAAGCCCGAAATACATGGCGGGGCTCAGCGTCGCCATCTGAATGGCCGCAATCGGATCGAGCCCGGCTGCAACGGCACGTTTTACAAGGTGATTGATATGTCCGCGGGATTTCAAATCGGTCGGATCGAGATCGTCGGACGCGAACATCATTCGCCCCGTATTTCGCGCATTGACGAGGGGCAGCAGGGCATCGAGATTCTTTTCGCTCGATCCTTCGCGAATCATGATGCACATACCGCGACGAAGTTTTTCGCGGGCCTCGTCGATATTCGTCGACTCGTGATCGGACTGGACGCCCATATAAACACAGGTATTGAGGGCCGGCCCACTGACGAGCGGGGCGTGGCCATCGATGACGAGCCCGCGACTGCGGAAATCCGATATCTTTTCCAAAACGGTCGCGTCGCCCATCAAAATGCCGGGCACATTCATCACCTCACCGAGACCGACGACTTCCCTCTGCGCCATCGCCATGCGAAGCTTGTCGGGATCGAGCACGGACGGCGCGGATTCGATCGACATATCGGTCAATGTCGGCACGCACGACGGCGCCACAAAAAACACATTGATGTAGCCGTTATGGCGAGCGGAGTCGATTTGGTACAAAAGCCCGTCGAGTGCGGCAACGTTGCTGATCTCGTGCGGGTCGGTAATCACGGTGGATGTCCCGAATCGCGCCATCAGGCGAGCAACCTCGGGTATCGTCAGTTTCGTGCTCTCGAGGTGGATATGTGCATCGATAAACCCGGGATAAACATAACGGCCGCCGACATCGATCACCTTTTTAGCACGATACCCAGTTCCCACGCCGACGATTTCGCGGCCGCATATCGCGATATCGACGTCCGGCTCGATTTCGCCGCTCAGGACGTTCACGAGTCGGCAATGGGTAAGGAGCAGATCAGATTCTTTTTCGGCATTTGCTTCGAGACGATATTTTTTATCCATACAACCTCACAATGATTTATGTTTTTTATCATGGCGCTTGTCTGTCCGCTCACTTTTATTTGGCACGCCTATTGACATACGGCGTGCCCGCAGCGCTATTGCATACGCGCTGCGAACCCTTTTGAGGGCACGCGCCTTATTTTTCCAGCAGTTTGAACCGCACTCGCCAAATGCCGTCATGCCAGTCCGAGGACAGAATCTTGAACGGCGCGATTTCGCGGGTATTCTGAACGTGCGTTCCGATGCAGGCGCAGACATCGTAAGTGCCGACGCGCACCAGCCGCAATGTTTCGCTCGCGTCCTCGGGAAGTTTGCTCAAATCGACATCTGCCGGAATGTGGTCGCGATCGACGAATTCAATCGTGACATCGGCATTTGACGAAATCACGTCGTTGACCCGTTGCTCGATTTCGCGAATCTGGCTTTCGGTCGGCGCACTGGCGAGCCGGTAGTCGCATTTGCTCTTTTTCCGCTCGATATGGGCATTTTTTGAACGCTCGCAACCAAACATGTCGACCATCGTGCGGTTCAAAATGTGCTCGGCGGTGTGCATCGGTGGGTATTCGTCCTTGTTATGGGCATTCAATACGATTTCTTCGGCCATCATCATCTCCTGATGTGCTTGAATTTGGGGCTATTGAACTAGTTTGCCGGTAATATCTCGGTTGCTGCCGCCACTGAAAGAGTCCTTGAAGCTCGCAATGCCAAGCGAGTCACTGACACAAATTTGAGTTTCGGTCGAATCGGGGCCGGAAACCTCATTGGTGCTGCACCAGATATTGTCTCTGAATGTCACGTCCCACGAACGGGTTGTATCCGAATCCTCGTAATATTCGGATTCGTAGACAGATTCTTTGGTTGCGGTAGGTATCGTCGGAATCAGGTCGCTGAAAAAGCTGAAATCATGCGCCAATGTGCCGGGTTTGCATTCGATATATTTGGTTTTTGTGCAGTTTCCCGACTCTTTTTTGATATCCGAAACCTGGAAAAATCGGGAATTGACATTGATCAAATAGAAACCGTTTGCATCCCGGAACCAGTAACCGTCCAATAAATCGGGAATTTCATTCTGATATTTGGCGGGAGAGGCTTTGCACTCGATTTTGGAGGCGCAATATCCACGGTTTTGGCCGATTCTGACGACGCTGCAATTCAGGTCGAAAGTGACATCTCGCGTGCAGTCGCCATCTTCGTTGCATTCGAAGTCATCATCGTCGACGCCGAAAACTTCATTTTCCAACCGCACTTGATAATGAAGCAGATGGTTGTCGTGAAAAAGCGGATTGTTTTTCCATGGATCGCATGGATCGGGCTGGTCGACATCCGGTTGCGGGGCTGCGTTTGAATCCGTCTCGGGCTTCTTTTCGATGATAGCTGCGCTTTCGTCGATGGGAGGAAGCGAGGGCGCTGATTCTTTCTGCGGCTGCGGAGTTTCCGACTCGCTGGCTGGCGGCTGGGCTGCCGGTGCATCGGCAGAAGCCTGTTCCGGTGCCGTTTCTGAAGCGGCAATATCTTGCACGGCCGTATCGGGCTGCGTATTCTTTTTGCAGGATGAAAATGTGGGAACGAGCAATGCCAGTATGAAAAGCGAGAGAATGGGACGTCTGTATTGCATGAAGTGAGAGTGTGTGCGCAAATGGTTAAAAAAAATCCCGCACCGATTGGTACGGGATGGGGACAAAACTTATAGGTCTTTCAGGCAACTGCCATCGAATCCAAACGGAAGCATATCGGACAGTTTGAACGATGTGGATTCGCCGGCCCGATTCATACAAACGATTTCCATATTGGGCGAAAACTCCTGAAGGAACTGGCGACACATACCACAGGGGACACAGAAATTATCGGTATTGGCGGCAACCACGATACGCGCAAAGTCCCGATGGCCCTCGCTGATTGCCTTGGAAACTGCTGTTCGTTCTGCACATGAACCGACCGGATAGGATGCATTTTCGATATTGCAACCGGTGTAGACCGTGCCGTCGGTACATTCGAGAGCGGCGCCCACGGGGAAGTGGGAGTAGGGGCAATAGGCCATATCCAGCATCGAAACGGCGAGTTTTTTGAGTTCTTCAAGTGTCATGGCAAGCGTTCCTTTAGCATATCTGTTTGATATTACCCACTTTGAGAACCTCAAATGTGGGTTGTTCAGAATACCAAAAAACATCTTATAGTCAATGGAAGATTTGGAATTTCGTAGGAGGGGAGCGTTCAGACCTCACCCGCCGCTACGTGGCACCCTCTCCCAATGGGAGAGGGAAATGGGTTCGCTAAGCTCACCCGTTTGCATTATAATGATTATTCACTTTTTTCAGAGGATAGAGAAAAATTCTCAAAATTAAGCCGTTTACATCATTGCGCTCTACTGCCTACTGCCTACTGCCTATTGCCTATTTATCGATATGGCTCTGCATCTCAAAATCCATATTGTGGTTTGAACATGTCCAAAAAATTACAAATCGCAGAAATCATGTCTTTCTCAACGCATTTTTCCCGCAAGAGGATAGAGAAAACTACTCAAAAACAAGCCGTTTACATCATTGCGACCTCCTGCCTACTGCCTCCTGCCTACTTATCGATGTGACTCTGCACCTCAAAATCCATATTGTGGTTTGAACATGCCCCAAAAATTAAAAAAAAATCACAGAGGGACTTGTCAATTTGGGAGGCGTGCTAATACTACCGAGCTCGTTGGATGACGGAATGATGGAAGTTCAAAAGCCATTCAAGGCTGATTCCGCTATCTAAGGTTAATATTAAATTCTCATTCTTCTTATAATAGGAGGAGATTATGTTTACACTTTGGAGTGATATTGATCGTCTTTTTAATAACTCTTTTGCGGATATGCTCAAT
>JAZODZ010000183.1:0-3101 GCA_045597285.1 Myxococcota bacterium | reverse complement strand
CCAGGCACATTCTGGACACTCATTTTTTTACGCGGCTTGAACGCGGAAAGGGGGTGGTGTGCCAGGCCGCACGTTTGTTGGGCTAGGCGGCGGCTGGCGGGCGGGAATGGGAGAGAGAGGAAACCCTGTTTCCTAGGGGATCTATGTTCGGATTTCGGGTGATTACACCTTACTAACCGCACAAAAAATATTGTGGGCGTGTTCACAAAAACATCATAATCTATTATCAGTTTGCTCACTTTGTGTTTTCGCATGAGCCTTAACTTCATAACCGGCACACATTCTATGATATCCAGAAAAGCTACCATCGTTATTATAGTTGTATCGGGACTTGTCGCAGTTCTGTTTTTTTCCGTATTGCTAATACGTGGGCGAGTCGTCCGTTCAGTGATGGAAAAAGTCAATGGCAAGGCCGCCAGCCTCCAGCTGGCTGTTTCGGCAGAACCGGCATCTCCGTGGAGTGGGTTTGCGTGCCTGGAAACACTGGATATCAGCGACAAGAAGGGAAGCCAGCTCAGAATGCGGAACGTGTGCATTTCGCAGGGGTTGATGACTGTTTTTTCCGAAACACCCGAGCTTGATATTACCTGCGATGACATTACAGGAAAAGTTGTGCTTGAAATGCCCCAAAAAAGTGACGGCAATACAGGGAATCAGCATGCCGAACTGCCTTCTGCCATCAAGGCGAATGGTACTTTTGTGGCCAAAAATGTCGCCGTCGATGTCGAGTACAAAAATGCCAGCTTCCATTGGAATAGCTCCGAAACACGCGCCGTGCTGAAAGAGGGAATGATCGATTTCAGTAGCATTGGCATACCGAAGGCCGCTTTGACCGGTATGCCTGTCGAAACATCGGACATCCCACAAACAACAGTCGAAGCGAGCCTTGATATTCAGAAAAAAATTGCAGGGGTATCCATCCGCCCGGATTCAAAACTAAATGTCAAATTCGACTATAAGGGACAGAAGATCCAGGCCGGTTTTTCCATGCTTGGCGTTGTTTTGTCCAAAGAAAACCGAAGAATAAGCGTCAAAGGACTGGAGTTTTCAGGCTATGAAAAAATACCCTTTGACAAAACCGAAATCGAGGGTCTCGAAATCGAGTTGTCGAGCTTCACGCCGTCCATTGAATCGGTCAAGTCGATAAAACTCGATTCTCCGCACATTTCGTTTAAGCTCGACAGGCTGATGGAAGAAGAAGCATTTGCAAGCAATCCAATCATAAAATCAGCCCGTGAATACTGGAATCAGAAGGCAGGCGCGATTTTGGGCGAGGCACCAAACAATTCCGTTCGAAAAGAAGACATCAAGAAAAATAAAAAGGTCATTCGAAAAAATCCGCTTTCCAAGGAAACGCTCAACGCTTTCCGCGCTTCATTTGAAAAAATTCAGAAAAAGATAATGCTTTTGCCGGCTGTCGACATTCAGAACGGGCAGGTCAGTATCTCGGACGGGGATGCGCGATATGATTTCAATGCTATATCCTTCAACACGGCTGAGCTGTTCAAGGATTCTCAGAAATTCGAGCTTGCATTTAATGTACGTGAGGCGTCGGCTGCCTTTACCCTTGAATACGAATCGGATACGCCGTATCCGACAATGGAGTTTGAAGTCAAAAACCTCGCATCAGCGGATTTTCTGAACATCATCAATATGCCTGTGCCGGAAAAGAATGCAGGGACTGTCTCTACCAAATTTGTATTTTCGGTCGATGCTTCACGGCTGAATCTGAAGGGGAACTTCAGCGTTGCCGACTTTTCCTTTTTCCATCAGAAAGTCAGTCCCAACGTCGTCGAGAACGTGAACGCTTCGGCAGAGTTTGACGCGACATATCTGTTTGCCGATGACAAACTGACGATTAAGCCAATATCGCTGACAAGTGGCCCCATCACGGTTGCGGGATTCATCACAATCTCGGATGTCAGGAGCAACCCGGTCATAGAGTTCGATCTGGGGGGCGAAGACCTCAATTGTTCGGACATCCCCAACGCTATCCCGACAGGATTTCTACCCACAATTACAGACCTGAGGTTAATAGGCACCACTATTTCTCCGCATATATCTGGAAAAATCCCCTGGAAGAATCCCCTGATATCCCAGCTAAAAGAAACCGGCTTCGAGAATAAGTGCTATCCGGTCACTGTTGCGCCGCACTTTCCTGAGCTGCTGAATGATGATTCGTACACATTTACGACGGATTACACCTATTTCAAGGATGCCATCACGGTAGGGCCGGGTACAAAAGACTACACGCCACTGGAATCGATACCGCCTTACGTCAAAGCGGCGATGTTCCTGACCGAAGACAAGCGCTTCTTCGATCATGGCCCGCTCCGCATAGCGTTTGTCGAAAGGGCATTACGCCTAAACCTTAACCAAAGAAAATATGTCTATGGCGGATCAACCATTGGGCAGCAGCTGACAAAGAATCTGTTTCTGAACCGCTCGAAGAATCTTGCACGAAAACTTGAGGAGGCGTTTATCACCTGGCGCATGGTGAAAATAGTCCCCAAACTGAGAATATTCGAACTTTACCTAAATGTGATTGAATTCGGTCCGGATATCTATGGAATATACAGTGCCTCAAAGTTTTACTTTGACAAGGAGCCAAAAGACCTCACGCCGCTGGAAGGCGCATTTTTGGCCTCATTAAAGGTGTCGCCATCCAAAGGCGGCCGGTTTTATAAGAGCGGGTTCTCCCAGAACGGCAAATGGTGGCATAAAAGGATGAAGTACATCATGAAAGTTCTGGCAGAGAACGGCTACATTTCAGTCGCGGAAGTGATTGCGGCCAACAACTGGACGCCAGAGTTTTCGTATCCGACCTCGCCATCTGACCCCAGGCAGCAGTGGTTGAACAAGTATGGGGAATACTTGCAGGAACAGGCTAGAAAGGCGAAAAAGGAAAAGAAGGAATAGGAATGTAATCGGATAGGGGACAAAATAACCCAATAACAAAATGAGTAGACAGCGGATTTGGAAATGGTCTGGGGACGAGATACCCCGAAAGATAAAAATGTTTGGAATATAATTGAGATGACGATCGGCTCACAAGAGCCGGAAATATAGGTAAATACAGAGGATGATTGATTGTGAAAATG